>JAFGQI010000111.1 GCA_016935755.1 Anaerolineales bacterium | reverse complement strand
TCTGACAAGACTCGCCCCAACCGCCGCTCGGGTTCTGATGGGCAGCGAGCCAATCCGCCGCCCCCTGGATATAGTCCTGATTGAGATCTTCGCCGCTCGCCGCCAGGGCTGCCAGCGCCAAGCCGGTGCCATAGATATAATTGACACCCCACCGCCCATACCAGGCATGGTCGCTCTCCTGAGTGGCTTTAAGGTAGTTAATCGCTCTCCGCATGGCGTCTTGTACTGCCTGATTGGAATTACAGGTGACATCGCTCAGCAACTCGACCACGTGGGCGGTCACGTCGGCGCAGGTTGGGTCCAGGGGAGACATAAAGTCGGCGAAGGGGACGTAAGCCAGGAATTGTTTGTCATTATCGCGATCAAAAGACGCCCAGCCGCCATCCTTTGATTGCATGCCCAAGATCCAGCCCAGAGCTCGTTCTACTGCCCGGGTGACATCTCCGGCTTGCTCAGGTCCGAGCTGGACGAGGCGCAGAGCCCGCGGCACCAGGGCAGTGTCGTCCAGATCGGGATACCAGTTGTTGTTGAATTCGAACGACCAACTGCCGGGCTGCAGCTGCGGGTTTTTCACCTTCCAATCGCCAGCGTGCCGGTTCTCCTGCTTTAACAACCAGCGGGCGGCCTTTTGCAGCGCCGGGTGATCCGCGGCCAAGCCCGACTCGCGCAGCGCCACGATGCTCCAGGCAGTATCCCATACCGGCGAGACCGCCGGCTGCAGCCGTAGAGTGGTATCGTCCTCAACGATGAAGTCTTCTATCCCAGCCAGGCCGCGCGCGATCACCGGGTGATCCAGCTGGTAGCCCAGGCTTTTCAGCGCGAACAAGGAGTACATCCAGGGCAGCATGATGCCTCCCCAACTGCCATCCGCTTCCTGGTGTTCCACAATCCAGGCCTCCACTCTCCGCAGGGCTGCTTTTCTCCCCGGCTGGAAAGGCAGCCGTTCCCACACTTTGAAGAACCGGTCTGCCAGCAGGAAAAAGCTTCGCCAGCTCAACAATCGCTGTTTATTCCCCAGGCGAACGTTGTGCATGTTATCCGCCCCGGCATACAGTTCTAACACGTTAGCGCTCTCAGGGACAATGCACACCGGGCGAGTGGTCAGCACGATGGATAGCGCCATAATGGTAGCGCGTGACCAGCTGGCAAAATCGTAGATGTTGAAGTAAAACCAATTGGGGAGAAAGACAACTTCTGGGGGAACGCGCGGCACGTCGCGCCAGTCATACTGCCCGAAGAGCGCCAGCCAGATTTTGGTAAAAACGTTGGCGCTGCGGACGCCCCCCTGGGCAAGAATGAATTCGCGCCCCTGCAGCATAAAGGTCTCTACCGCTGGCACACCAGCCAGCTTGAGGGCAAAATAAACCTGAATGCTCACATTCAGGTCCCCAGGCCCACCGGGGAAGGTGCTCCACGAACCATCCGGATTCTGTTTACTGCGCACATACGAAACTGCTTTTGCCTGCCTGATGGGGTCCACCTTGCCGAGCATGAAGTACATAATCGGCACGTACCCCGCTGACACACTGGCATCCGCTTCTAACTCACCAACCCAATAGCCCTGTGGGTGCTGCTGCGCCAGCAAGTACTCCTGTGCACAGCGGATAGCTTCTTGCACATCAGGGCGGACATTTGCATCATTTGAGGATTTTTCGATAGTCATATGATTCACCTTGTTTCACGCGCCTTCTTAGCAAGAATGCTCTACCTGTTCCACCCAATCACGCTGTGGGTGTGGGACAAGCAATGGGATAAGCTCCTGCAGGAATTCCGCCAGGCTGCGGCTGGCTCTACGGCTGGAGAGCCAGAGTCTGGGGAAAAGGCTCAATTCACCTGGATGAGCCAGGAAATACTGTGCAGCTTTTTTCCACTTCAAAGCGCCGCCGGAGTCAAGAAATAGATCGAAGGGCGGCAGTACCTCGTCTATTTCATCGGAGATTGAACGCACTGCCAGGAAAGGGATGCCATCCTGTGCCACGGTCTGGGCAGCCCAAAAGTTTTCCATTTCAACCACCTGGGCGGTTTGCAGCGAAACCAGGCTGCTTCTATCCTGTGGGTTGGAGATCAACCGTGTCACGGTCAGGCTGGTTCCGCTCTGAATTTTAGACGCGCTCGCCTGCCTGGATATGACTCTTTGACCAGCCTGCCCTGCCAGGGAGGTCAAGCCTGCATCGCATTCCAATATCTCGCCAGGCACGTCTTCTGAAAGCAACCGCTGGCATACCACCAGGTCGCCAACCTTCAGGGAGGCTTCCAACGCGCCACAATAACCGAAGAATATCAGGGCAGTCAGGGGATATTCAGCAGCAATGGAGGCGACTGCCTCCTGGGTCTTCTCCCGCCCGACGCCTGCCTGGATCAGTAAGATAGGCTGATCCAGGTAGCGGCAGGAATATATCCGCCGACCGTGGCTATCGGTTCTGCTTTCGACACGGGATAATGCTTTGAACCAGGAAAGGATATCCCTGATTTCCTCTCGGACGGCGCACATCAAGACGATCATGCTCATGCTTGCGCCTTCTTAGTAATCCCGCCGTGCCAGAAAATCGACCATTTCTTCACAAGCAGCGCGACCCCAGGGAAGCAGATCAGCCGATTGAATCTCCTCCACTGCCTGGCGGCAGTGACGCTGCACCAATAACTGGGCCTGATCTTTCGCCTGAAGACGATCCAGAATGCCCATCACGGTCTTGAAAGCTGGTTCGTCGATAGCCTCCTGCTGATAGATGGCAGTCAGTTCTGCGCGCTCTGCCTGGCTGGCGTTTTCCCAGGCGAAAACAATCGGGTAAGATTTTTTCTTGCGCCAAATATCGCTGCCAACGGGCTTACCCAACCGGCCTTGATCCCCCCACACACCCAGGATATCATCCCGGATTTGGAAGGCCAACCCCAGGTGTTTCCCAAAGTTGTTCAGCGCTTGCAGGGTGCGCGCCTGGCTGGTGGCCAGCAGGGCCCCCAATTCAAGCGAGCAGGCAATCAGGGCGGCAGTTTTATTCTCGATCATGTGCATGTATTCGCCTGTATCAACCTGCTGACAGCTCTCAAAATGGATATCCAGATACTGCCCTTCGATCAAGCGCATGCAGTTCTCATCCAGACGCTGGCTGATCTTCAGCACAAGGTCGGAGGGTACACCGCGCTTTGTCAGGCGCATCAGACTCGCCTCCGCCAGCACCAGCATGACAGTGCCAGCGTTGATCGCCTGGGGTTTGCCCCACACTGCCCAGACGCTGGGGCGGCCGCGACGTTCACGATCGTCATCTTGGATATCATCGTGGATCAATGAAAAATTATGCACCAACTCCAGGGCGGCGGCGGCAGGAAGCGCCTGGTGATAATCACCCGAGATGGCTTCGCAGGCCAGCAAGCACAGGGTGGGGCGAAGAGCTTTACCAGATGCAGATGTGAGTGGATTCCCGTGCTCATCGATCCAGCCGAGGTGGTAGCGCAACATGTCATATAATGGCGGTTGCTGCCCGTTCAGCATGGCACGAAGTTCGTCTTCAATAGCTGAACGATACCTGAGAAATACCGAAGGCAGCTCCAATAGCTTTTCTCCGCAATACGGGATTGCTCTGCCGGAAGGATCAGACCTGGCGGCGTAAGCCGTTCAAGAATAAATCAATGATGTATTGGGCGGTTTCGTCTGGATCGTTATGTTGGTTGTAATGGACTTCACCCAGCACAAAAGCCATCAACAGATTCATGAGATACAGCGCGGCCTGCTGGGGATTCACTTCTCGGAAAACGTGGGTGTTTATGCCTTCGAGGATAATATTCAGGGCCAGCTCATCGATGGCCAGGAATTCGGACATGACGCGCTCAGTGCTAACCCCGTAGAGCTGCGTGGAATATTGCAAGAACATGCCTGGGTTAAAGAAATCCCTTGGAAAGGATAGCAAGTATTGATGAATAAAGGTCTTCAGGCGGGCTTCAGGATTGGACTGCGCCTGGACAGCAAACATCAGCGCCTCACGAAAGCCGCGCAGGCTCAAGGTACGACGGACAACCGCCTGAAACAGTTTTTCTTTATTACCAAAATAGTGATAGATCGTTGGGGGCGTCACATCGGATTTTTCGCAGATATCGCGGATCGACACATTCGCAAAGCCGCGCTCCAGGAAGAGCTGGGCTGCTACAGATAAAATATGCTCGCGAGAGGACTGATCGCCTTCCAGGGTATTCGCTGCCATTGGTCCGCCTGTATAATTAACGATCGCTATACTATCTAACACTCATTATACAAACAGAATTGGATCTTGTAAAGACCAGTTTCAATTATTATTACAAGTGGAAAGCTTCAGAGTGATCACCGATGCCAAGCGGTATCAAGGAAAGGCTGAATACAATAACGATAATCACGGGCATAAAGGAGCGATCTTGTCTGCTTCCCGCAGTGCGGCTTCCCAGGTAAACTCCTGGTTGTCGCTAAAGTAATAATAGGTGATGCCGTTCGGCATCATCGCTACTACGTTGCCGCTGACGCCGAGCATCTGCATCACCCAGAATTCGCAGTCAAAGCCCTGAGAACGGGTGTAGCGATTAGCCCAGAAGGCGTTGTTGTACATACGTTGGCTGTCGATTTTTACTCCTCGGTCTCTGGGATTCTTTTGCAGGGCTGCTGCCAGCAGGTCGGGATGCAGTATTTGCTTGCCACGGATTGCCCCGCCATTGTTGTTCAATAGAGTGGCGATCTTGGCGATATCATCCGGAATCCACCACAGGCCATATCCGCCCTCAGCCTGCCCTTGCCAATTATCATCGGCAGTGCGCATGGTGGTAAACGCGCCGGGGCCCAGGCCGAGCGGGCGATAGACCTCGTCCACCACAAACTGGAAGATATCGGCCTCCGGCCCTTCTTTGTCTTGCAGGTAATTGTGCATGGCGCGCGTCAGGATAAATGTATCGCTGGTGCGGTAAACCCAGCGAGCGCCTGGATCGGAAACATGCGGGCAATCGAAAGCTGCCTCAATCCGCTCGCTGAAAGGCTGGGCGGCAAAGAACTCGCCCATTTTCTCACTGTTATCATCGCTCATAAACCCGGCTGAGACATAATTACCGGTGGACATGTCGACAGCATGGTTGAAGGTCACCTGCTCCCAATCGCCGGTACTGGCGGCGTACTCGGGGACATAATCTTTGATCAGCAGCTCAGCAATCTTGGGATCATATTTCTGCGCCAGACGCATCAATGCCACACTGGTGAAAGCCGATTTTGCCGTGGAGTAAGAAGTCGCTCGCATCGCTTCGCAATAAGGGTAGATCCCATAGCGGGTCTGGCAGCCTCCAAGATAGTTGACCCCGTTGACCACCAAGCCGTACCAGGTCATATGCTCAGGGGAAACACCGCTTCCGAAGGCGGAAACATCCACACCGGGGTAATCCTGAGCCAATGCCTGGATGGGCTTGACCGGCAGGCGAGCGGCCAACTCGGCAGTGAAATCAGCCCCGATTTGATCCGCCTCAGCCACGGTGGCCGGATGATAGGCAGCTTCCAGCAAACCCCACAGATTCAGGCGCGTATAAGTGGTGGTTTCCTGTGTGACCTGGTACCAGACCTTGGATATGCTCTGATCATCGAACAGAAAGGTTAATGTGCCATTGAAGGTAGAATTTCCGCCTTTGGGCGTCAACGCAAAAGGGATGGAGGCGCGCGAATAGCCGCCATCGCCTGGCTCCTGCCAGGCGCGTCCTGGCTCCAGGATGATGTTCCACATCGGATGATCGGCAATGATCAGCCCACGCCGCACCGGGATCAGGTAGCCCTGGTTTTGCACAAACTCGAAATCGAACTCCGGCAGATCGGCCTCATAGGGTTCCGGTTCTCCACGCAGCACCTGGCTCTGCCCGTCACCCTTCTCGTTAAGCAGCTCCAGGCGGCCTTCGAAAACGTGAGCGGCAGGGGCAGCGTTTGCAGGCATCGCCAGGGCGCTTTCCTCGACTGGCGCCACTGCCATAAAACCATTGAGCAGCTCATCTCGAGTCAGCCGGGTTCGTCCGGTATCAGGGACCGGGGTGGTTGCAGAGGAGCTGGCAGCTGGCACAGGGGCTATCAGGCTTTCAGGAGCAGTACTGCACGCGGCACCGAACACCAGGCAAACCAAAAGCAGCAGGAAACAGGTTTTCATATCAGTTGCTCTCCTCTCATCCACCGTGACCCACACGGGCGTAAGAAAAAAATGTCGCCGCCAGGTTGATAAAATAGGTTGCCAGAGTGATAAAACCATACATCCTGCCAACAAGGAAAGCATAGCCAATCATGGCGAACAAGCCCAGGTAATACAGCAGGAGATACGGCCCTAACAGGGCGGTATGGCGAAAATCAAGCTTGAGCAGATAATCCAGCACGAACTCAAGAGCCAGATAAGCCACCATCACCAGAGGCAGCAGCCAGAACGCCCAACTGCGCCCACCCATCAGGTTGGCGATCGCGATGGCAGCCAGGGGGATTGCCATGACCAGTGTTCCGTAGCCAAGCCAGGGCTCCCATTCGGCGCGTCCGAACACACGATTCAGAAAGATGAGGGTGAGAATCAGGTTTAGGATATTGGCGATAACCACAACCCAGAGATCAAGCTTCTGGTACAGGTTCATTTTTTGGCTCCTTATCGATACGATGGTGCATTAATTCCATTCCCCACAGCGACAGGGTGTCCACATAGGTCATACCGCACTTTTCGATCACCCGCCGCGAAGCCGGATTTTCTGGATGAACCAACGCGATGATGTGAGCCAAGTCAAAGCGCTCAAAACCGAAGTCCAATGAGAACAGCGCGGCTTCGGTAGCGATGCCTTTGCCCCAGAATGGGCGATCGAGTAAGAAACCGACTTCAGTTTCTTCGAGTTCTGGCAGATACTGCAATCCTGCCCAGCCGATAATCTCAGTCTCACCGGCTGGTAAAATACCCCAGTTGCCATAACCAAACTTCTCCCAGTGCGCCAGCTGCCCGGCGATAAAGCGCTGGACTTTCTCCAGCGGCGGCGGAGATGGATTGGGAAAGTAGCGCAGGACGCCCTCGGATTGATAGATTCGATGCAGAGCATCGGCATCCGCTGGCTCAAGCGGGCGCAAGGTCAGATGCGGTGTTTGAACCTGGGCTTGGTTCAATCCACCGGCATGGCCCAATGCAGGGTGTGAAAGCGCCATTCGGTCCCTTCTTTGATCAATACAGCAGTGAAAGTAAACGGCCAGCTGTATCCCAATCCTTTGGATCGCTCACGCAGCCGGCGCATACCATAATGTGTAGCTTCCATCAGCTTTTGATCGGCGGTCAGTCCTTCTTGATCGAAGATAGCTTTCATGTCATTGAGATGGAACTCGATGGCGGTATCAAAGGCTTCAGTCTGGGTCACAGTGCCCGTCGTGGACAGCCAGGCGACCTCACCATGCAGGTTGATTTTTGCCCCATCCACATCCAGGCGAACATCTCCCCAGTATTTCCAATCACCCTCAACAATCTCACGGATACGGGCAGGCCCTTCGAACCACTCATTCGCGGCGCGTTTTGAAGCCCCGATGCCGATCATTTCGATGCTCTCATCATGAACAAACAGCTGCATGAAGTCATCCAGCCTGGCGAGATCACGGGCGGAATAGCCATCCTGGAATTTCTGCAGGGCCATCCGTACCAATGAAACATCTTGGTTCGGGTATGCATTCATATTATCGACCTCACTCCTGCAAATGTTTTACCCAGCATTCACTGGTATAAACGACTCTGAAACCGAGGGAAAGATAAAACTCCTGGTCTGAGCCAACATACGCCACGGTTGCGCCTAACGCGCCGCAGCGCCGGATGCCTTCCAGCACAGCGGCTCTTCCCAGCCCCATACGCCGGTAATCCGGATCGGTCGCGACTGGTTCCACATAGGCATACTGGTGAGCAGGCTCATAAAACATGCCGCAGAAAGCCACAAAATCTCCGTTGGGCGCCTGGACTGCAACCTTTAAATCGCGCCGGGCAGTGGGAGTATCAAACATCTTCCGGCGTTCTTCGAGTTCATTCTCGCCAGCCGGTGGTTCTCCCGGATGATCAAAGCCACGGTGGAGCACCCGGTGGACCTTCTCCCAATCGCACTCATCTGCCAGGCTTGTCAGGCGGAAGCCGGCCGGCAGGTGAATGGCTGGAAACGGATCCGGAATATCATAGATTGCCATTGGGCGGGCTTCCTCATCATCCTTTTGATAACCTCTTTCAATGACCAGAGCAAGAAATTCCTGGTCGCAGTCGTTGATATAAGCTTGCAAATATTTACTGCCATCGTTTCTTGACCGGCCAAACAGGTTGTTTTCGGCGTAGTCGAGCATCTCCTGGCATAAAAATCTATACTCTGGATGAAATTGAAAGAAGGCCTCTCCCAACCGCCATTCATAATGCGCCACAGCGACGATCTTGCTTTCATCCATCCAAATGCCTATCTTGCCCAGCGACGACTGGTCCAGCAAAGAATGGCCATGCATATATTCCCAGGCGGGTTGAATCCAGTTGCCATCCGCGTTTCCCGGTAGATAATTGTTAATAAGAAAACCATCTACGATCTTGTAGTCATCTGGCGTGTTGTAATGCCGAAATTGGATGTTCATAGCAAGCTCCTTACAAGCAATGAGGAACGTATTCACCACGGCAGACTATCGAGGAGGGAAGTAAAAGCCAAAATTTCATAAGATCTTCTCCTCTGGTAGTTCTTTCAGCCACGTTTCTGAAACCATCACATTCCGCATCACCGAGCGATACAGAGGCCGTGGAGGAGAGTCGTAGGCAGTAGCAAAGACGCGCGTACAGCCCAGCTTCTGCAGCCTGCGCATTCCTTCGATCATCACCGCCTTGCCCAGGCCGCGACGCCAGTATTCAGCTGCGGTGCCAACCAGCACACAAACCGCGCTGCGGGTGAAATCATCGAAGAAGATGGTGCAGAAAGATGCCAGGCTGCCATCTGGCGCTTCGGCGACGATATCCAGATCGCGCCGGTAGAGCGGGGCAGATTGGATGTTCTGGTACCAGGACCAATCGCCATCATAATTCTCGTCTGGCTCATCCGAATGAAAAGAGCGCCATGAAGCCCAACTGCGGATGGGGTGTTCTTCGATTGTCCCCATCGAACGGATGAGAAAACCCGCTGGAATCAAGGGCTCGGGCAGAGGGGTGTCGAAATCTCTTCGCCAATGGTAAGCAACCCCTTCGGTTTTATTAAACCCCCGGCGGGTCAGGGTTTCCTGACGTGAGATGTCATCCTTAAAAACCGGTGTATAAATATATGGGGGGTTAGTCTGGTTTTTTTCGGTCAGATGCTCTTCAGCATAGACTAGTATCTCTTCTTCCAACTCTGGTGTGCGGAAATTGGGATGCACATGCAGGCGAATCTCACCCCAACCTACCGGGTGCAGCACTGCCGCGATTTGCCCTTCGGTTGTTTCCCAGAGCGTGGTTACTTTCTCCACCGGTTTACAAGCCTGGATGTTCAGAACGATGTGCCAGCGCCAATAATCCAGGCGCGCCACATGCCAGCTATGTTCAATGCGCCCGTTGAGCAGGAACACCTCCCGCAGAAAATTGCGGATGCGCCAGTAGTCCGCTTCTTCTTGATAAAGTCGCTTCAGCAGTTTCATTACCTCTTTTCCTGTCCATTCAGCAAAGCGTAAAGAAGTACATCCTGATAGCATCCCTTCCAAAAGAAGAATTCGCGCCGCAATCCTTCGCGGGTAAAGCCGAACTTCTCCAGCAGCTTGATCGAAGCGATGTTGCCTGGGGCGACCAGCGCTTCAATCCGGTGAACTGGAAATAGTTCCTGCTCACTGAAACTGAACTGGAGCATGGCCTGCAAGGCCTCGGTCATCATCCCTTTACCCCAGTAGTCCGGGTGAAGATCATAACCCGTTTCCACAGACTGTGTTCCACGCCGAACGCTGAAAAAGCCGCACGAGCCAATCACCCGTTCCGGATCAGAGCGCAGAGCGACCGCCCAGCGGATGCCCATCCGGTCATGGAACAGCCCCATCCTGGCGCGCACGCGTGCATCAGCCTGCTCCATCGACTGCAGCGGGGCTGTTTCCAACCACTCGTTTACATCCTCACGCCGCAAGTATTCAAATACCACTGGAACGTCGCTCAGGGTAAACTCGCGTAAAAGCAGGCGCTGAGTGGTGATTACTGGAAAGGGTGAAGATGGGGATATTAAAAGGTTCCCGCCAGGAAATAGAGAAATTAGCTCCAGCCCCATATCGCGAATCTTCAACAAAATACCGAACAATTCTGATTGGTCCTGAACTGGACCGATGAGCCGGGTCTCATCCTGTAAAGGCTGCATGATCAATGGCGCAAAGACTGCCGACCACCTGGCATCCAGAGCGCCTTTCAGGCGAATTGTATAAACGAGCTCCTGTGACATAGCGGTAACTCCTAACCGGAGACAATCCGGTGCAGGTCAAGAATATCCTTTCACCTCTACCCTAGCATAACCAATCCTGATGAGCCTGTCATCACCCAAAACAGGGGAACTGCGCCTTTCCAGGCGCTCAGAAGATAAGGGCAAGCTAAAAATGACAATTAATGGATTAACCCCAATTCACAGGCGCGTCTTACCGCCGCGCTACGTCCGTGAACACCGAACTTGGAATAAATGCTCTTGATGTGGGTGCGGATGGTGTTAGCAGAAACGAAAGATAATGCAGCAATCTCCGGGGTAGATAGAGGCCCGTTCAAAAGCTGCAGGATTTCCAATTCGCGACTGCTCAAAGGCTCGATGAGCGGCTCTACTGCAGAAACAGGCGCTGGTTTGCGCCGCGCCTCAAGAGCAATCAGCAAGCGCTGGACAAATTCGGGACAAATATTCTTCGCCCGCGCCAGACGCAGCAACTCTTCCATGGGCTTACCCGTGCAAATAAAAGCCGCAATTCTGTTTTCGGTTTCAGCCCACTCAAGAACATCCTTCAATGTGGAGAGCGCATTTTGTTGTTCTTTTTTTAAGTAAAGTACCAGGGATCGGATTACTCCCAGACGGACAAGCTCCCGGGAAGATGTCTGCCGCGCTTCAGGCAGGCTGCTCTCAGCCAGAGACAAAGCTTCATCGAACCGGTTTTGCCTGACCAGCAGACGCGCCTCCAGCGATGGAGGGATGGCAGCATTGGCTGCCCGCGCCGTGCGAACTGCCTGGATGGTATCTTCCGCATCCAGCCAGATTTTTAATTCGACTTCATCGACGTTTTGCACAAACCAGGGGGAGACTTTCTGCGCCATATTTCTAGCGCGTTGGACTGCCTGCCTGGCGGCCTCAAAATCTTGCGCCTGTGAATAGGCATTCGCCAGGTGAATCAAGCAAAGCATGATGGTATCGGTTTGCCCCCACGGCTCACATAAAGCCAGCCCTTTGCGTGCAGTTTGGATTGCCTGGGCAGTATCACCCCATTCATGATAGATGCTGGACAATTCTGCGTAAATGCTGGCGGCAGCAGGGATAGATTGGTTTGTTCTCAAAGGAAACGCAGCAGAAGTCTCAATAGCTTCCTGGCACACGGCGTGTGCTTTATGCAGCCGGCCCTGACAGCTATAAGCGTAAGCCAGCGCTGAAGCTGCCAGCATCATGACATGCGACTGACCCGCCTGCCGCGCCAGCGATAGAGCCTGTTCCAACACATCCACCCCGCTCTGGCTGGCCGTATGTTGAGTCAGCGCGTTACCAAGCGTGGTCAGGTTGAGCGCCCTCACTGCCATCTCCTCCTTCGGCAGAAGGAGGGAGGCTTGCTCGGCGTATGCCACTGCTTCTTGCTGGCTGCCATGTACCCAGGCCAGATACGCCTGTACAGCGGAGATATGCCCGGCTATCTGACTACGTTCCACCCCTGGGAGATCTTCTAATCGTTTTTCGACCAGTGCCAGGGCAACAGCTGCCCGCTCCATCTGGCCCGTATAGGCCAGCGCCCAGGCATGCGCCACACCCAGCCAGGGCAGCGATTGGCGCGATTCACGTGGCGCAGCATCTATGCGCATCAGAATGGGAATCAGTTCGGAGTGCTCCACCAGCGCCAGCACGTTGGCCGAAACCAGACGCGCTGCCTGTTCCATATCACCTGCCGCCAGGGCATGGTGCATAGCCTCTGGGATCATATCTTGGGCCTGGTACCACTGGCTGGCGCGGCGGTGAAGCTCTTTGGTCAACCCAGGATAGGACTGCTCTAACATCAATTTTAATAAATCTGCGAACAGGTGATGATAACGAAACCAGGAACGCTCATCGTCCAAGGGGATCAGGAACAAATTTTCTCGCTCTAGAATTTTCAATAATTCGCCCGCTGGACGGTCTGCTCCGGCCACCGCCTCGCATAGCGGGGCAGAAAGCCGTTCCAATACTGATGTTTTTAACAAAAAATTTCTGACTTCTAAGGTTTGGTGATTTAGAACCTGTTCAAGAAGGTAATCGAATACATACCGGTGGCTGCCTGTAAATGCGGCGACAAACTCGGAGACATCCCTTCGCCCGCGCAGCGAAATGGCTGCCATTTGCAAACCCGCTGCCCAACCTTCGGCACGATTATTCAACGCGGTTGCATCAGATTCTGGCAGCTGCACTCCAGCAGATTTTTTCAATAAAGCAGCGGCTTCCTGGTCAGAAAAACGCAGCTGCTCCATACGCACCTCAACCAGCTGCCCGGCTGCGCGCAGACGCGCCAGCTCCAGCGGCGGGTCGGAGCGCGTCAGCAAAAGGATATGCAGACGCGGCGGGATATGCTCCAATAGATACCTGACTGCGGCATGAATTTCCGGATTCTGGATGAGGTGATAATCATCCAGTATAAGAATTAATTCCCGCTCAAGATTTATCAGCCCGTGAATAATATCTGCCAGCAGGCTTTCACCCTGCTCATGCGCATCTGCGCCTGGGGCCAGGGCTGCTGTATAGATGGCTGTTCCCCCTTCTTCCAGACAGGCTATCAGGTATTCCAGGAAACGCTCAGGGGCATTATCCGCATCATCCAGCGAGAGCCAGCTAGTAGCAATCCCCTTTTTTCGCACTGACTGCACCCAGGCGCTGACTTGGGTGGTCTTACCAGCTCCGGCCGGTGCTGAAACCAGGGTCAACCGGTGAACAAGAGCCTCATCCAGTTTTTCGAGCAGTTGAGGCCGCGCCACAAACCCGGCGGGAAGCGGCGGCAGGTAAAATTTGGTGGGCAGGAGGGCAGGCATCCCTGCCATTATACCCGAAGGCTGTAATACTCTACCCGGTCGCTGGCTGCTCCGGCGAACATTCACCCGCCAATTCCACTGGAAGGGTGATTGTCAATGTGCATTGATCGTTGCCCCTCAGCAGTGTTTCTACATGCTCAATCTTCACTGGCTGGCCTAAAACTCCTTCCCACAACCGCCGGTACCAGCCCGCCCCACAATAGCAGAAGGTTGGTGAGAGCCTGGAAGGCAATTTATCCAGGTAGGGATGGACAAACGGACAGTGGCAGTAGGCTTTGCGTCGTTCGGCGGGCGTGGCAGCATTGGCATACCCATCAGGGTCATATGGATTCTTGCGCATGTAGATCACATTACCTCGTCGGACGGGCTTCTCATACCAGAATTCATCCCGATACATTTCCCTCAAAATGTCATCAAATTCGCCCTGCTCGTAAATGGTACGCAGGTGCTCGATTCGTTCTGCTGGGAAGACATGCGCGCAGTGCGAGACAACCAGGCACTTAATTTCCTCATTTTCTGTGTATGAATCCAGGCGGTTGATGGCGCCCTCGATCCAGGTGGTGTATTCGGCAAAGGAGGTTCCGGAGCTGATATTCTCGGCCCCCTGCATGAGATACCGGCAGGCCTCTTTTCCCAACAATTTTTCTGCACCTTCGGCCAAAAGCCGCTCCCACTCATGCAAGATCAACTGCACTTCGGTGAGGTTGTTCTCTGGAGCAGCAGGATCCAGCACCCTGTAGACCTCACGGCGGAACAGGGACGTGGTCCAGGCATGCTCATTCAAATAGTCATAGATTTTCAACACCGTTTCGCGGATTGACTGGTGCGGCCCGTGGTGAAGCATGGTCAGCGCAGGGGCATCTTCAAGCATGCGCGTATGAATATCTCCAGCCTCAATGGGCTGCCTGACTGGGAGGGCGACCTCGACCAGGAAACCATCTTTGACCGCACCTCCGTGAAAGATAACCTGAACATCCCCATCTACTAAATCTCCACAGGCGGCTTGCAGGCGCTCCAGGAGCGGGATAATTTCATCCCGCCGGCCAATGCGGGCCTTGATGGAGGCGATCTGAATGGGTGAGAGACGGCGATATTGAATCAGCGGTTCGCTCATGTCACAGTTCGCCGCACAAGATGAGCGCCGACGTGCAGCCAGACGCAGTCAGAGCAAAGCCAAGAAAACATAGCCCCAGCGTGAGGGGCAGCAGCCCAATCCACATGAGCAAGGGAATGACCATTCCGACCAGGCTCAAACCGGCTGGAATCAGTATGCACTTTCGCGGCAGCAGACGTTCGATCACTTGATCGCGTTTGCACACGAAACCAATGCGCATTACACAAAGTGGATAAGATTGAACCAGGGCAGCCATATTCACCTCCGATGTTAAAACAAGCTTCCAAGTGTAGGATACCTGAAGCCAGGCGAGGTGTCATCACCTACTCTTGGTGATTATGGATCTATTCCCCGGCAAGTGGGTGCTGCTGGAAAAATTCCCACATCATTTGGGTAGCATCAATGTCCATCGTGGTGTAGCCAACAATGGATTGCGGCAGCGGTTCTCCCCCCGGCCAGGAATGCCCACCGCCAACAATTGTATAGAAAATCACATCCGCATCACAGCCTGTGTACTGGATGCCGCTCACATCGCCGCTGGCAGGTTGTTGTTGGTATGCTTCAACGCAGCCATTGCGTTGGGCTAAAACCCCAACCCATTCAGGGATGGAAGGGAAAGGGATGTCGAACATCCCGGAGGGGCCACCTTGGTAAGGAACAATCGGGTCCGCAGTGCCATGAAAAAGGATCGCCGGTACCGGGCGGGCTGGATTGCAGTCTTCCCAGGGTAGAAGATACGCACCAGAGACGCCTCCAAAGGCGGCAATCCTTTCGGACAGTTTGCAGGATAGAACAAACGACATCCCGCCTCCATTCGATAAGCCATTGGCGAAGATGCGGGTAGGGTCAATATTGTAATCAGCGGATAGACTATCAATCAAATCCGAAATGAAAGTGACATCCAACATCGAGTTGGCCTGACCGTCTAGCGCGCCATGAGTACGCCACCGCAGCGGGAACCGGGTGCCAGAAGGATAAACCACAATAAAGCCATCACGATCCGCCAGGCGGTTCCAGCGGCTGATTTGCATCTGGTGGGCAGGCCATTCTGCAAAACCATGAATACTGATGACGAGCGGTGTGGGCACAGCCGGATTGTAACTTTCAGGCACATATAGCAAATACGCACGTTTTTCACCTGAAGATATCAGCCCACCATTATTGCGGTTTGCCAGCAAGAACGCTCCTGCTGCAAGAACACTCAGAGAGATCAATCCCAATGTGACAATCAGAACCAGCCGAAGGCACCACTTTTTCATCAGTCCCTACTCCGTGTCATGATTCAATCAGCCAGACAATCTCGATGCCGATTACTAATATGATAACAAAAAATCGCCGGAAAGACCGGCGATTTATGCCTCAATGGGATGGTGCCCCCACGGGGATTCGAACCCCGGTTTTGGCCTTGAGAGGGCCACGTCCTGGGCCCCTAGACGATGGGGGCAAACACGCTTACCCCCCTCTCCGGGCGGTAAGCGTGGCAATTCTACCATGCCATATGCATGAAGTCAACAAGAAATTGTTAGTGCGGCGTTTGGCGCGCCGCACTAACAAGAGGCACAACAATCAGGATACCTGAGACTGCTCCTTGTGCTGGCGCACCAGCTCACGGCGCAGGATCTTGCCCACCGTGGTCTTGGGCAGCTCGGTGCGGAACTCGATATGAGTCGGGATTTTATACTTTGCCAAGCGCTCCGCACAAAAGGCTTTGACTTCTTCCTCGGTCAGGCTCTCGCCTGGTTTGACCACGACCCAGGCCTTGACCGTCTCACCGCGGTAGGGGTCGGGGATGCCAGCCACACCAACTTCCAGCACCTTGGGATGGGTAATGATTACCTCTTCAACCTCGCGCGGCCAGACCTGATAGCCACCCGGCTTGATCAGCTCTTTCTTGCGGTCCACAATGTAGAAGAAGCCTTCTTCATCCATGCGAGCAATATCACCGGTATACAACCACCCATCCCGCAAGGCGTTAGCGGTTTCGGTGGGCATATTGTGGTAGCCGCGCATCACATTCGGGCCGCGCATCACCAGTTCGCCAATCTCGCCTACCGGCAGCACGGTGACCTCGTCGTCCAGGCTGATGATGCGGCAGTCCATGTCCGACATCGGCACTCCAATCGAGCCGGGAGGGTTCTTGCCATACAGGGGATTGCAGTGTGAGGCGGTTGGCGCCTCCGACATGCCGAAGCCCTCCACCAGCTTGCCGCCGGTCAGTTCTTCGAAACGCTCCTTGGTCTCACGCATCAGCGGCGCCGAGCCGGAAATACAGGCTTTGATCGTGCTCAGGTTATATTTCTTAGCCTGCACATCCGGGTGATTGTTGATAGCATTGTACATAGTGGGCACCCCGGGGTATATGCTGACCCCAAATTTCTGGATGCTCTCCAGTACATCTTTCAACTCGCGAGGGTTGGGCACCATGATCATTGTTCCGGCTGCCCGGATGGCGAAGCACATCCCGGCGACCATCCCATAAACATGGAAGAGTGGGATTGCCATCAGCACCACCTCGTTGCCATCTACACAATCAGTGATCCACGAGCGGATCTGCAGTGTATTCGCCACCAGGTTGCGGTGCAAAGCCACCGCGCCCTTGGATGTGCCAGTCGTGCCACCGCTATACTGAAACAGTGCCACATCCTCTGCGCGCACCTCAATCTGCGGGCGGTCGGAGGCCTTATGACGACTCAAGAGGTCCTTCATCCAGAGATCACCCTCCGCCAACTGCACCCGATGCCCACCCTTCTCCTCCTTCAGGAGGGTAAAGAGCAGCGCCAGGTGAGAGGGTAAGGCTTCTTTAATGTTTGTAACCACCACTGTGCGAATTTTGGTCTTGGATTGAACTTCTTTAACGCGATTGTAGAAGTTGCTCATCACCAGCATGATCTCGACGCCGGAGTCGTTGGCCTGGTGCTCGATTTCACGCGGGCTGTAGAGAGGATTGGTCGCCACCACTACGCCGCCAGCTTTCAGCACAGCGAAGTAGGCAACAACGAATTGTGGTGAGTTGGGCATGAAAATCCCAACCCGATCCCCCTTTTTGACGCCCAATTCAACCAGGCCGGCTGCCAGGCGGTCGGTCATTTCATTGACCTCCCGGTAGGTAAATTTCCTGCCGGTAGTGCCATTACTATATAAAATAGCGCAGGCCGTTTCGGGGTGATTGCGGGCGGCTTCTTCTAGAAAGAAGAATAAAGGAACTGAAGGATACTCAATCGTGTGGGGTACGCCTGGATCGTACTGCTTTAACCAGGGACGATCTTCCATTTTTCGCCTCCATAACCATGCTATTCAATTGACCCAATTTTAACCAAGGAGTGCTGTCTTTATAGTATAGAAGTTTTTTGAGCAGATGTCAACCATTTTTGAAATTTCTCAAGATATTAATACCCTTTAGAGCAAACCAGGCAGCCATCTTCTAATCAATACTTCAATCTGATCCTCCACCCCTGGACAGGCGCGAAACCAGTTGATCTGCGGATCATCTGGTTTGAACCAGTTAGCCTGGCGGCGCACAAAAACCCGCGTGAGACGTTTGATCTGGATCAGCGCTTCCTCCAGCGTGAGTTTCCCTTCTAGATAAGCGATTATCTCGCGGTAGCCAATTGCTGACATGCAGGGCAGATCTGGCGTATATCCCGCCCTCAGTAAACCGCTCACCTCCTCTACCCACCCATTTGCCAGCATCGTCTCCAGGCGGGCGTCAATGCGCGCATAGAGTTCTACCCGCGAGCGAGTCAGCCCCACTTGCAGCAGGTGGTAAGGCGATGCCGCGCTGGTCCGTTGGGCGGAGAAGAGCCTGCCGGTGCTCAGGATGACTTCCAGGGCGCGCACCGTACGGCGCAGGTTGCGAGCGTCTATGCTGGCAGCAGCCTGCGGGTCGAGAACGGCCAGGCGGGTATGCAATCCATCCGCCCCGATCCGCTCAGCCCAGTTCTGCAGAGCTTCCCGCAGGCGCGGGTCCGCCTCCACCGGCGGCGGCGACCATCCCTGAGTGACCGCCCGCAGATATTGGCCTGTTCCTCCCACCAGGAAAGGCAGACGCCCCGCCTCGTAAATAGAAGTGATCGCCTGGCGCGCCTGCTGCTGAAACATCGCCAGACTCCAGGTCTGATTGGGTTCAGCCACATCAATCAGGTGATGGCGCACCCGCCGCCGCTCGGCGGGTGTCGGTTTGGCTGTGCCGATATCCAGCCCACGGTAGAACAAACGCGAATCAGCCGAAATGATCTCGCCCCCCAAGCGTTCAGCCAGCAAAATCGCCAGTTCAGTTTTCCCCACCGCGGTCGGCCCTAAAATCACCACCAGGCAAGGCAACTCTGCGGAGGCTTTTGAACCGACAGGAGGACGGAGGATTTCAGGTGATGACATTCTCAAAATGGGTAATCACCGGCTCCTGGTCAGCAGATGTATGCTCGACTGCCACTACATCCACCCTCCAGTCGCCTTCCAGTTCTGGATGGGCTTGCAAATATGCCTGGGCTGCCGCCAGCAAGTGGGCTTTTTTCCGCTCAGTGACAGCCTCCTCTGGCAGGCCATAGGCCTGCGAACGGCGAGTTTTCACTTCGATAAACACGACTACCTGGCCAGCAGGCTGATCGCCAATTCGGGGCATAGGCTGACTGGCTACCAGATCAAGCTCACCATAGGGAGTGCGGGCATTGCGTTCAAGAATTGTATAGCTGCGCTCCTGCAGATATTCAGCAGCCTGGTTCTCGCCCCAGGCGCCCAGTGCCTGGCGATGAGTCTTCATTTATCGGCCCAGGCTGTCCCACCAGCGTGTCAGCCGCGCCCGAAAGCCTCTCTTCCGGCTGACTGCCCCAGCGATTGCTTGCTGGTAAACATCTAAGATCAGCTGAGTAGTTCGTTCAATGGCGTATTCAGCCGAGGCCAGGCGGGCATTAACCCCCATCCTACGACGACTCTCATGATCCAGCACCAGGCGTACCATTCTGGCTGTGAAAGCCGCCATATCCTCGTTCGGAGATAACAATCCCGTCTCGCCGTCTCGGATAGTATCTCCGACTCCAGGGGATTGGATGCCCAGGACAGGCAGGCCAGCAGCCATGCCCTCGATCACGGATAAGGGGTGAACTTCTGTGATCGAAGCCGTCACAAATGCGTCTGCTAAAGCCAGGTAGCCTGGCACTTCTGCATAGGGGATCATTCCGGTGAAATGCACCCTGTTTTCACAGCTCATGTGCCGGACGCGATCTTCCAGGTTGTCACGTTCTGGCCCATCTCCGATGATCAGCAATTTCACCTGCTCACATGCCTGGGCCGTACCTGCAAAAGAACGCAGCAAAAACGGCAGGTTTTTCTCCGGACCCAGACGCCCGGCGTAAACCAGGATCACATCATCTGGTCCAAATCCAATCGCAGCCCGATCAATGGTTGGTTCAGGCGTCTGGAAAGGCTTTAGATCAACCCCATTGGGCGCCACCTGAATGGGCACATCCACCCCAAAGCGCTGCATTACCTGGCGCATCCCGGGAGATGGAGCGACCACCACATCACATGAGCGGCAGAAGGTCTGCATATAAGCCTGTAAAGCTGTCTCTCCGATTACATCTGGAATGCCAGGCAGGTAGACCTGGGCATACAGGTCATAGCGGGTGTGGTTGGTGAATACAATCGGGAGCCCGCGCGAAATACGGTAGCGTAATGCCAGCGATCCGCTCAGGAACGGGTGATGGACATGCATCACATCCATGCTGCTGACCAATTTGCGCGCTTCTTTGCTGTACCGCAAGCCAATGTAATATCCTGTGTCCAGCAGAGGCAAGCCCGGCGAGCGGACGATATTGGTCTCATCATCCTGGTAATCTTCGTCACCAAAGGTAAAAACGTACACCTGGTGCCCCGCCGATTCCAGGTAGCTTTTATTCAGAGAAATATAGTTCGTTATTCCGCTGATGTGAGGTTTATACACATCCGCCATCATGCCAATCCGCATGGATGTCCCTTTCATCGATCAAAGCAAAAGAACCTGATTTCCTTCTATGCTAAGCGAAAGAGGGGAAAACGTCAAGCTGGCTTGGCAGTTCTGCTCGCCCCAGGTACAATGCAAGTATGCAAGATACTGATCGCACCGGTTATCTTCCCGATTTGGACCGTCTCAGTACCCTGGCGGCTACGATTCTATTAGCTTACGCTTTATCGCGTTTCGTTGATCTGCCAACCCGCCAGTTTGCTGTGCAGCTGCCCGGCATCTATCTGGATGTGCGTTTCGAAGCTCAATCCGTGGTGGCCCTACTGGTGGCTGCCCTGACCGCCGCCGGAGCAGATTGGCTGGTGCGCGACCATCCCGCCTGGAAAAAGTATGGCGGAATGGAACACTGGCTGCTGCCTGCGCTGACTGCCTGGGCGATCGGCTTGCCTCTTTCACAGGCGCCAATTGGCGCTGCCTGGTGGATCGGCTTTGCCTTAGGAGGCGCTCTGCTGATCCTTGTCCTGATCGCCGAATACATCGTGATCGATCCAGATGATGCACGACAGGCGCCTGCCGCAGCCGGGCTGACAGTAGTCTCTTTCGCACTGTTCCTGGTGCTGGCGACTTCGCTGCGCTTTGCTGGGCTGCGCCTGTTCTTGCTGCTGCCTGCGCTGTCCCTGGCTGGAATGCTGGTCTCACTGCGCGCCCTGCACCTGCGTCTGCGCGGTCGTTGGGCCTATCTACCCGCTCTTGTGGTAACTTTTGTCACCCTGCAGCTGGCCGCTGCGCTGCATTATTGGCCGCTACCGCCAGTATCCTATGGGCTGGCTCTGCTCGGACCGGCCTACGCTTTGACCAGTCTGGCGGGAAATCTGGCAGAACAGGAACCTCTGCCCCAGGCTCTGTTGGAGCCGATCGTAGTTCTGATCCTGGTGTGGGGGGCGGCGCTTTGGCTGCTGTAAACACGATGCTGCTTCCCCAGGTCTGCTGGGAGCAAATGCGTGAGCAAGCCATTCAGATGATTCCAGAAGAAGCGTGTGGACTGTTAGGTGGTCACAGCCAGGCGGGCAAATTCCGGGTCGAAAGAGTGATCTCCGTGGCAAACGTGCTGCACAGTCCGGTGCGCTTCCGCATGGATCCCCAGGAACAACTGCAGGCTTTCGATGATCTAGACTCGCGCGGGTTGAACCTGGTGGGAATCTACCACTCGCACCCGTCTGGTCCCCCAACCCCCTCACCAACCGACATCGCCGAAGCATATTATCCGGAGGTAGTCTACCTGATCTTAGCGCCAGCAGAAGAAGCATGGGGCTGCCAGGCTTTCCGGATCCAGGCGGGGCGGGTTATCAGGGTAAACCTCGTGATTATCCCATGAAATTTTTGGCCTGCTTCGACCGCCGCGCAACTTTAACCTTGCAGGTGTGTTTAACAGCACACCGAAACAATTCACATCAACGATTAAGCCTATCTGGATGAATTTTCTGTATAATTGAATTGAGCAGTTATAGTAGAGGAAAGCGATAGACTTCGGAGGAAGTGCGATGGATTTTCTGGCGACTTTTGTAGCCTATTTGATTGGTTCGATGCCCATGGGATACATTTTTGTAAAATTATTTAAACGCCAGGATATCACCAAAGTTGGCAGTGGGCGTACCGGCGGCACCAACGCCATGCGAGCTGGCGGCGTTTGGGTGGGCATATTGACCGCTGTCTTTGACATCCTCAAAGGTTTTTTGTCCGTGTCGATCGCCCGAATGCTTGTCCCTGCCTCGGTATGGATCCAGGTTGCAGCTGGAGTCGCCGCCGTCATCGGGCATAATTGGTCCATCTGGATTTATTTTTTGACCAAGAAATTTGCTGCCGGCGCAGGCACCGGTCCCAATGTAGGCGCGGCGATGGTCTTTTGGCCGGGCGTGCTGTGGGTGGGCATCCCAATCATATTAATTTTCGTCTTTGTAGTGGGTTATGCCTCGGTGGCTTCTATTGCCACGGCAATTGCGCTGGTGATTGTATTTGCCGTTCGCGCCGTTATCCTGGGCGATCCCTGGCAATATATTATTTACAGCGGGCTCACTGCGATGATGGTCATCATTGCCCTGCTGCCCAACCTCAAGCGACTGATAGAAGGCACGGAACGGCGGGTGGGTCTCTTTGCTAAAAGGAAGCAGCCCTATTCTTCTTCGTCTTCGTCCTCTTCATCGTAATATTCTTCGTCGTCATCATCCATAGCCACAGGCAGTTCACCATACATCTGGCGGTAGAGAGCACGCAGGTTGCGCCGGTGCAGTTCACCTGCCAGCCCGCCAATCAGCACTCTGCTCTTGCCACACGACTCTACTGTGGCCTCCTCCAGCACTTCCAGGGGGTATTTACGGCGGGAGGCTTTGCGCACTACTTTGCGGATATTCGACAGGTAGGCCAGGTTTTCCTTAATGAAGTTATCAATTTCACCGCGCAGGACAATATCACCATGCCCCTGGGCAATATTTTCGAGCCCCATCCGACCAATCTTCTTGAGCGAGGCAGTCATGTCATCAATGTCGCCATCCACGATGTAAGGCAGCGGCATGGCAGTATCTCCAGTAAATAAGACCCGATCCTCCTCAACCAGCACAGCGATATTGTCGGATGTATGACCGGGTAAGGGAAAGATGGAGAGATTTTTCTTCCCCACGCGCAGGTTCATTTCGCCCTGGTTGAAAGTCATCTGCGGCAGGATGATCTTTACATTGCGCAGCGAGGGGTTCCCTTTGCGGGCTTCATCCAGGGAGGCGCGCCCCTTGACTTCCAACATCTGACGGCACAGCGGGTGGGCGATGATTGTCGCCCCAGGGAAGAAGCAGTTGCCCCAGGCATGGTCGGCGTGGCTGTGAGTATCAATCACATAGCGCACAGGCACATTAAGCTCCTGCTCAATGAAATCCCGGATCGCCAGGGACTCTTCCGGTAGGGCCAGGGTATCAATGATAACTGCCCAATTGGGGCCGATCACAGCGCCAGCAGTCACCTGGGCGTAGACTTCACTTTGAAATGAGTAAACGTTGTCAGCAATACGTTCGCGTTGCATCATATACCCTTCCCCTCAGGTATTGTCGCCGGGCAGCCCGGCGCGGGCGATAGGATAGCACAAATGAAGCCAAAAAGCAAGCAATTTTAATTTATCCTGAAGGTGCGCCCATCTGGGATTTAAACTGTGTGCTGTACAAACCTGCGTAGACTCCACCCAGGGTTAACAGCTCATGATGCGTACCACCCTCAACGATCTGTCCGCGATCAATCACCAGGATCAGATCGGCAGCCAGGATAGTGCTCAAACGATGGGCAATCACGATGCTGGTACGACCAGCCATCACCCGTTTGAGCGCATCCTGGATCAGAGCTTCTGACTCGCTGTCCAGGTGGCTGGTGGCCTCATCCAGCACCAGAATGCGAGGATTTTTCAAGATTACCCGCGCTAACGCCAGGCGCTGCTTTTCTCCCCCGCTCAAGCGATAGCCGCGCTCGCCCACCACAGTATCATATCCATCCGGTAAATCAACGATGAAATCATGGATATTGGCCGCCCGGCAGGCAGCCTCCAGCTCCGACTGGCTGGCATCCAGCCGGGCGTACAGCAAGTTGGTGCGGATAGTGTCGTGGAACAGGTGCGTCTCCTGTGTCACCATGCCCACCTGGGCGGTCAGCGATTCCAGAGTGACCTGGCGCAGATCATACCCATCGAGCAAGATGCGCCCCTCCGTGGGGTCGTATAAGCGCGGGATCAGATAAGTCAGGGTAGTCTTTCCGGCGCCGCTGGGGCCGACCAGGGCGACCAGCTGACCTGGCTCCACCCGGAAAGAGATGTTTTCCAGGGCCACCTCGCGCGCCTGGCTGTGGGGCGCCTCTTCTCCAGTTACGGGCAAGCTGTTTTCGCCATTCTTGAGATCTGCGCTGACCTCGCGTGGCTTGCTTTCGCTGCCGCCAGAAAAAACTGCCGTCACGCGATCCATTTGGCCGTGGCGTTCAACCTCACTGAGCAGTTTCAACGATTCAAGATCATAGCGGAAAGTGACCCGCTCAAAAACCAGTTGGCCGCGTGTCTCCTTCAACTCCACCGCCCCAGGGGCGTCTTCAATTTCGGCTGGCAGATCAATCACCTCGAAGACACGTTCAAAACTGACCACTGAAGAGGCGAATTCTACCGGTGCATTCGCCAATCCTGATAAAGCGCCATATAGAATGCCCAGATATGAGCCAAAAGCCACGATGGTGCCGATGGTGAAATCCTTCTGGATAACCATATACCCACCCAGGCCGTAGACCAGAGCCGTGCCGATAGCGGAGACCAGGCCGATGATGACGAAGAAAGATGATCCCAGCACGGCTCGCCGCACACCGATATCACGCACGAAGGCAGCTCGCGCATCAAACCGTTCTACCTCCTGGCGGGAGCGTCCAAATAATTTGACCAGCAGCGCCCCACCGATATTGAGGGTTTCATTCATCATAGCGTTCATCTGGGCGTTAGCATCCATTGCCTGGCGAGCAATTTCCCGCAGGCGTACGCCCATACGACGGGCAGCCAGCAAAAAGAGGGGCAGGATCAGCACGCTGACCAGAGTCAACCGCCATTCCAAACCCAGCATGACCGATAAGACCAATGCAGCCTGGATAATGTTCGTGATCAGCCCCACAATGGTATTGCTGATGGCGTTCTGCGCGCCTACCACATCGTTGTTCAGACGGCTCATCAGCTCACCCACGCGGGTATGGGTGAAAAAGCGCAGCGACATCCGCTGCAGGCGAGCATATAATCCAACCCTCAGGTCATATATCACGCCCTCGCCTACCTGGGAGTTCAACCAGCGCTGCACGACCCCGATCCCACCGTTGAATACCGGAATGAGCAGCAAGCCCAGGCCCAGCAAAACCAACTGATCCAGATGCCCGTTGGGGATGACCTGATCGATTAAGTGACGCAGGAGAAGCGGAGAAAGCAAGCCCAGGCCAGTGCTGGCAAGGATCATCACCAGCATGGCAATGATTTTCCAGCGATAAGGCTGTGCGTATTGCAGGACGCGCTTGAGCGTCGCCCAGGTCAGGCGAGGCCTGTCGCTCGGAGCAGACAAAATACTAAACCAACCACCACCATGAAAACCCATCAAATTCACCCTCAAACGAATAGATCCAGAATAAAAGCCACCGGGCTGTAATTCAATACACCATGCAGCCAGGCTGGTGCCATCACGCTGCCGCTCTTCTCACGAACATATCCAAATAGCAGACCAACGAAGAAAGTCCACAGCCCGTGCAGCCAGCCCGCCAGAGCAAAAGGATTCCAGATCACGTGCCAAAGACCGAAAAGGAGCGAGGCAATGATCCAGCCCCACCCCCAGGACACCCCAGAGAAAAGATAAGGGCGTCCAAAAACCTGGTTCAACCGAGATTGAATATATCCCCGGAAAAAGATCTCTTCAGCCGGCGCCACGAAGAAATAGAAATATACCACAGATAACAGCGCCTGGCTCACCTTCGATCCGGGTTCTGGCACGAACATCCACGGTGCCAGGGCAAGACCAGCAGCCATTCCACCCATTTGCCCAGGGCTGGGCGATTTCTTCAGCAGCCAGGCCAGTAAAAACAGCATTGCCAGGGCAAGGCTCGAAACCAGCAGTGCGCCTCCCCAGATGCTCCAATCCACCTGGCTCAGGACAGCGCTGACTGCCAGGAGCGGGAAAAAGGCCGCGGCAAAGATGCTGAAATTTCCCTTCACATTTCGAAACGACACACCGAAAGCAGCCATATCCCGCCGGGATAACAGCAATCCTCCCAGCGTAAGCACAAGCATGAGCGCATACTCCAGAAAGCGATAAGGACTGGAGCCTTGACCAACCGGTCGAACCAGGCGAAATACAGCTGCCATCAGAAGCAGAGCCAGGGTGGTCTCAAAAATTGCCAAAATTCTCGAGCGCATAGAACCTCCAAACTCCCCTAGTATAAAGAAAAGCCTCTGGGGAATCAATAGGCAAACTTCCTGAGGGAGTTATCGCCTGGGCTTCAAGCAGTGGTAAGATTGATCTGGAGAGATTATGCAGATCATCACAAACGGCAGCCTGGTGCTGTACAAAAACCGTCCAGCGCGCGTCGTGGGGATCGGCGAAAAGCTGGAGATCGAACTGGATGATGGCAACCGGGCCAAAGTGCGCCCGAAAGATGTGTCCCTGCTGCATCCCGGTCCAATGCGCAGTCTGTCAGAACTGGTGTCAAAAAGCGAAGATGTGGAACTGGCCTGGGAAATCCTCACCGAGGATCCAGCCACACCTCACACCCTGGCTGAACTGGCTGAGTTGATTTTCGGCGAGTTCACCCCGGCTGCCGCCTGGGCCGTCTGGCAGCTCATCCAGGATGGGTTGTATTTCCGCGGCGTTCCCCAGGCTGTCATCACCTGTACAGCCGAGGCGGTGGAACGCGAGCGCCGTGCGCGCCAGGCGCGCCAGGCAGAAGAACAGACCTGGATAGATTTCCTGGGACGCCTGCAAAACAGTCAGGTGCGCCTGCCGGAAGATAACCGCTTCTTGCGTGAGGTGGAAGACCTGGCGCTGGGCAGGAGGTCTGACAGCCGCCTGCTGCGCGAATTGGGCCGCAGCGCGCGCCCGGAAACAGCCCACGCCCTGCTGCTTGAGGTCGGTTACTGGGGGCAAACCACCAACCCTTACCCGGTGCGGATAGGCCTGCCCCTCACCCTCCCTACCGCTGAGCTTCCTCCCCTGGCAGACGAGTCCCGTCTGGATTTGACCCACCTGCCCGCTTTTGCCATTGACGACCGCGACAACCGCGACCCCGATGACGCCGTGAGCCTGGGCGAATGCCGCTTCGATTCGTCCGGCAAGCTGGTGGGGGGGCAGCTGTGGGTGCATGTCGCCGATGCGGCTGCCCTGGTCGCGCCTGGCAGTCCAGCCGACTTGCAGGCGCGTGAACGCGGCGCTACCCTGTACCTGCCCGAGGGGCCAGTACCCATGCTGCCGCCTGGGATTGTGGATCTGCTCGGGATGGGTCTGCAGGAAATTTCACCAGCGTTATCCTTCAGGATAGAGATCAGCGCAGTTGGGGAAATCTTGGATGTGCTGATCCAGCCCAGTTGGGTGCGAGTGCAGCGGTTGAGCTATGAGGATGCTGAGGGCTGCCTCGGAGATGCTCCCTTCAAAGATCTGCACGTTTTGACCCAGGCATACCAGGCTCGTCGTGAAAACAACGGGGCTTTGCAGATCGACCTGCCGGAGGTAATCATCCAGGTCACACCTGAGGAGATCAAGATTCGCCCCGTGAAGCACCTGCGCAGCCGCCTTCTGGTGCGTGAAGCCATGCTGATGGCAGGCGAGGCTGCTGCCCGCTTTGCCATCCAGAATCATATCTCGCTGCCCTTCGCGATCCAGGAGCCTCCTGAGGCCAAGAGCGGCCAGGCCATAATGACCAGTGGCTATGCGCATGATAGCCTGGCGGCTAGTTTTCAGATACGAAAAACAGTTAAGCGCAGCCAGGTCAGCAGCTACCCGGCTCCACACGCTGGAGTAGGGCTGGAGTCTTACTGCCGCGCCACCAGCCCGCTGCGACGCTACCTGGATCTGGTCACCCACCAGCAGCTGCGCTCGTTTCTCAAAGGGCAGCCTCTGTTGGGCAGCCAGGAGATGCTTGAACGTCTGGGCACTGCCGAAGCCGTTACCAGCAGCGTGACCCAGGCAGAATTCCTTTCGCGGCGCCACTGGACTCTGGTTTATCTGCTGCGGCAGCATAGCTGGCGTGGACTGGCTGTCCTGGTGGAAAAACAGGGTTTGCACGGGAAAATAATTATTCCAGAGCTTGCCCTGGAAAATTCGATCAACCTGCGCCAGGATTTACCGCTCAACAGCCAGCTGGAATTACAATTTCAAGGCGCATATCTGCCCGATTTAGAAGCCCATTTCCAGGTTGTTGCCTAGACTCAGCTGCCAGGACGCCAGCTACCGCGTTAACATAGGTGTAAATAGCTGCAAAAGGTAATCCAACGCAATGCGCAGAACTCTGCCCCCCAGGGGTCATTTTTTACTCATTATCCTGGCGCTACTGCTGGTTTATACAGCCTGCACAAACATCGCTGAAACAACGAGCCCTCCCCCCATCTTCACAGACACAGCAGCGGCCCGGCCCACCCGTTCGAAACCTACCCAGACCCCCACACCTGACCCTACTTCGCCGCCCACCATGGGGACGACACCCAACCTTACGCCTACACACACGCCCACCATCACAACCCAAGCAGCCAGCTGGTATCACCATCCATCTGCCATCTGGCTGTCTGAATCTTATGCACATCTGACAACCCCCGGCAGGCTGATCTATACCACACTCGAGGATGCCATACGCGGAGCAGGTCCAACAATCCATCCGCCCGCCGGGGAAGTCTACCTGACATACACCACCACCCAGACTGTCGAAGGTCAAACTTATTATCAGCTAAGCCCTGAACGCTGGCTAGGGCCGCTAGACCTGGAACCATTGACCCCCTCTGATTTTTCTGGAGTGCTGCTCAGCGCCCCGCCCGAGAGCCCCTTCGGATGGCTTCTCCAGGATACATGGTCGCAAAACGGGCAAGGACAGGCGCTGCGGCAGCTCCGGCGTTACGATCTCATCAAGCTGTCCACGCCTGACCCTGATGAGATATCTCTAATAGAAATTGGCCCGGACGAATATCTCCCAAAAAATCTGGTATCATTGGTAACCCTACGAGCAAGGCCGCCTGAAGCGGCCCGGAACTGCCGCTGGATCGAGGTTGATCTGGCGCTGCAGACCTTACAAGCTTACCAAGACTGCGCCTTGCGCTTCGCGACCCTGATATCATCGGGGTCAGGTGAATGGTACACACCGCCTGGTATCTACCGGGTGCAGTATAAAATAAGAGAACATGACCTGTCGAATCCCCCTGGGGTTGACCAGGAGTATTATATAGAAAAAGTGCCTTACCTGATCTATTTCTCCCGTCCTTTCGCCCTGCACGCGGCCTACTGGCATGATGCCTTCGGACGCCCGGCTTCGAGCGGCTGCATCAATCTCTCGCCCAGTGATGCCGCCTGGCTCTACGACTGGGCGCTGACTGGCGATCCAGTGCTGATATTGGGGGATTGACAGCGGACGGCAACCACAAACGATTGCGCGATGAAAAAGATCTTCATTTTCCTGATTGGTATTTTCCTGTTAGCCTGTCTGGCGCTGATCATTTCGCCTGGCCTGCGAACATCAGTCTCCTATAAACTCGATCAATTGCGCATCTATGTGCGCTATACACTGTTCCCCCCCCAGAGCTACGTTTTTGTACCTCAACAAGAAGCCCAACTCACTGTCTTATCCGCCAGCGCTACAGCCACCCTGGCGGCATCAACTGCCACAGCCAGCCCCACGCCGCAGCCCAGCCAGACGCCCACCCCAACACCAGAACCAACCATCACCCCCACCCCTCTGCCCAAAAAAGTGCTGCTGGATGATATCCGCTATATGCACCAACACGGCTTATGGAATTACTGCGGACCGGCCAACCTGGCGATGGCGCTTTCTTTTTGGGGGTGGAAGGGCGATCGCTTCACCACAGGCGACTACCTTAAACCCTTCCGCGAAGATAAGAGCGTGCGCGCTTACGAGATGATCGACTATGTGGTCAATCAGACCGATCTAAATGTCATCCTGCGCTATGGCGGAACGCCCGAACTGCTGAAAAACTTGCTCGCCAACGGCTTTACTATTCTGATTGAAAAAGGCATCTTTCTCGAGGAAAGCCTGACCAGGCGGATTTCATGGGCCGGGCATTACAACGTGGTGGTGGGCTACGATGATGAAGCGCGCCAGTTCCTGACGCGGGACTCCTATTTTTCTCCGCCGGATTATCCCCTGGATTATCCCATTTCCTATGATGAGATCCTGACGCAGTGGCGCGGCTTTAACTATGTATTTCTGGTGATTTACCCGGATGAACGCGCCGAACAGCTTTACCAGGCATTGGAGAGCTACCTGGATAATAATACCGCCATCCAAATTGCCACCGATACCTCGCAGCGCGAGGCGGATGCCTTACAAGGGTTGGATCAATTCCTGGCGATCTTCAACCTGGGGGTGAACCAGACATTGGTTTTCGATTATCTGTCCGCTGCGGCCACCTTCGACAGAGCATTTGCTTTGTACGCCGAATTGCCTGAAGCCCAACGCCCCCACCGGGTGATGTGGTACAACTCCGCTCCTTATTTTGCCTACTATTACACCGCACGTTACCAGGATGTGATCGACCTGGCTACAACGACTCTCGAATCCACCGACAAACCCTACCTGGAAGAGAGCTGGTATTGGCGCGGTATGGCTCTCCTGGCCCTGGGCGACAAGTATGGGGCGATTTCAGATTTTAACACCGCCCTGCAATATCACCCTGGCTTTGCGCCCGCCAAAGAAGCGTTGGATCAGCTCTCGAGCAACCCTTAGCCCAACCCGTCTGGCAAACTCCTCTTGCACGCCCCCGGTTCCTGCACTCACCTCCAGCACTCCAGCTGCCGGGGCATCATAGTGCGCGTTGCCAGCAACCAACGTGGCAGGGAATTGCTGGATGAGGTAAAATAGCCCTATTCTGGTTCTCGGAGGCATATATGATCTACCACTACCAGATTCACGGCATACCCGTCCAGACCGGTGACATCATCTGCACCTCGGACGGCAAGGATGATATTCTGCCCGGCCAGTTCTGGCGATTTCTTGGGCGGCTGCTGCCGGGCGAAATCGATCATATCGTAATCTATATCGGCCCTGGGGGGCGATGTGTTGAGGCTGGCGGTCGGGGTGTGGTCACATTTGAAATACCTGACAACTGCTGGCAGTGTGAAGCTGTGCTCAATGAGCGCGGCTGGTTGGTTGATTCCTTTTACGGTGTGGCTTATCCTCTCAAGGACCGAGGGCTTTCATCCTACGAAGAGATCAGCATACGCGAGGATATCGCCGCCTATTGTCTGGCCCAGTTGGGCAAACCTTACAATCTCAATTTCCTGAATGCCGAGGGCGAGGATGCCTTTTACTGCAGTCAGCTGGCCTATAAAGCTTACCAGCGTCACGGCATCAACTTAAACACGGGCCTAGCTATGTCCCACCTGCCAGGCTCAGATCAGATTGTATATCCCCAGGAAATCTGGAACGGGTTCCCCCACCAGCAAGCAGAATGAGCCCGCCCGCCGGGAATGGGCACATCTCCCGGTTCGATATAGATAATCCCCAACCTCCCCCTTCGCTGCGGCTATGAGATCACGACCTGCCCGCAGTATTCGCAGCGATCCATTCCTAGTTCCAGGGTGCCGCCGCAGTTAGGGCATTGAAAGGTCTCGGGGGTGTATGGCAGACCAGCCTTCTTCATGGCTGCCTCGTTATCTGCCAACTGACCGCGCAGATCCTTCAGACGAGCCAGGTAAGCGTTGGAGGTCATCTCCCCAGCCTGGCGCAGCCGCTCGACATCGGCAATGCTCTCCTTGAGCATCCTGCGCTGCGACTGCAGGCTCTCGGCGCTCTGGTCTTCCAGGGACACTTTCAAGGCTGGCTTGGGTGGGTTGGTGGCGATAAACCAGGCCGCCAGGGCGATCACCACAGATACCAACAGACCGCCCAGCAGAGGGGTGAATTTCAGCGGCGGCAATGAACTGAACTCCAGTGACTGTAAGTGCAAGTTGCTGCCGTCCGCAATGGCGATCTGACGCCCGGCCGTCAGCCGGCCCACATCAATGCGAGCTATGCCAGAAGAGTAGCTCCCCAGGGAGTGGCGATCGCCAGATGGACCGGTGAAGAGGGTCACCTTACCAGAGTCATCACCGATAATTACTTCTTCAGCCCCATCCTCATCCAGGTCCACACTGGCAATCTCGGTGACTTTATCGGACAGAGAAGCAGACCACAGGCGCTTGCCATCCATCTGGTAAGCCCAGACACCGCCATCCTTGCCGCCAAGGACCACCTCACGTGAGCTGGGGTCTCCGTCCACCTCTGCCTCGCGGATCTCCGAAATCGGTTGGCCCAGCTTCGTCGCAAACAATTCAGCCCCATCCACTGCATTCAGGATGATAAAGCCGCCATTCTCCCCACCCAGAAGCACTTCGCTGTTGCCATCGCCATCCAGGTCATAGGCTCGCAAGCGGCGCAGCCCACCCGGCAGGTTGTAGCTCCACAAAGTCTGACCCTGGCTGTCCATAGCCGCCACGCTGCCGCCCTCGTTGGCAACCGCCAACATCATCTGGTTGCCAATCAGGATATCATCCAAGCCGCGCACAGCAGAACTCGCTATCTGTGTGCTGTACCAGACTTCGCTGCCGGCAAGATCAATCGCCACCAGAATGCCGCCCTGATCTCCCAGGATCACCTGCGCGCCGTCAGCATAACGAATGATGGCGGTGCGCGCTGGATCATTGAACTGCACAATTTCCGCCTGCAGGATTTCCTCGCCTTTGCTGATCATAGCCACATTGGCACCGGAGCCTGCACGATATAAAGCAACCACATCTTCGCGACTATCACCATTCACATCTCCCATCGTTGTCACCAGGGGGGCCGGGTAACTTTTCTCCAGGAGAAGATTGCCACTTCCATCCAGGATGGACAGGTTAGTATCGTTCTGGATGAACAAGTCATCCTGCCCATCCCCGGTGACATCGATGATCTTCATGCTCAAAGCCATCAGGTAGGGTTTCTGCCAGACCTCCTGGGCGCTGAATTTCGTTGACCCAACCCAGCCGGTAAAACTCATCAGGGCGGCTACTCCCATGACCAGGATAATCATCAGGACTGCGAAGAGTATTGTCGTTCCAGTGCGTGTGTTCATAAGGTCGCCTTTCGTTTCAATAAACCATAAGCCGCTTTGAGAACGCTCAGCACATCAACAGCCTCAATATGTGGGGTGTAGCTGCCCGCGACAAGATCAATGATCCCACCATTGGCGCTGATCTGCTGGATGGTGTAAGCGCCAACAGTCATACCTACTGGCAGTGTCTGAGTGTCAGCAATTTCGTAGGCTTCCGGATTGACCGAAATCCTTACCTTCAGTTCCTGCAAGCTGCCTTTGAATTTCTCTGCTTTCCACTTCATTTTTCCACTGATGGCGCTGCGCTTCCAGTACCCTTTGCGAACTTTATCGCGCTGCACGGCGGACAAACGCAAGGCATTGCCATCATAAAGTTTGGTCTTTAAACTGAACCATTCATCGCGGAACTGTTGAGTCACCTGCCCCAGTGCATTGGATGTCTCCCTTGCGACTTTGGTGGGCAGCCGGGTGCCACTCAGGTCCAGGTGCCCGAAATAAGTGCGTTTGGGGTCAACGTCATCACGCAATGTATACAGAATCTCGCGCACCGTCTGGTAGAGCGGCGGAATCACTGGCATCCGGTTGCGTCGTAAGGCAATCCACATGACCAGGGCAGCAATCCAACACACCGGCGTGACCAGGCTGAAGACACACATGCGGTAACCCAGCACCATGACGAGTAAGTCCAACAAGGGGAACCCGAAGCCGGCCAGGAACAGAACTAAAGGGAACCACTTACGGCGCCTGGATAACTCCAGAAGGTTTTGGCGCTTGGCAGGCAGTTCATCCATACCGCTCAAAATAGCACGCGGTTTATCGTTCATCGTCAGATATATAGGGGGGCCGTAATCTGCCATCCTGCCTCCACAGAACCAGTCGTATAATAGAACCTAATGCCAACAAAAATTCTCTACACGGCCTTCGATATCGTTCCAAGTCCAAAAGGCGCCAGTACTCATATTTTGCACTTTATCCGCGGTCTTGTCAATAGCGGCTACGATGTTCATCTGTTCACGCCCGGCAACGGTGTGCTGCCAGAAGAAGAACAATTAGAAGGCGCCCAGGTGACACGTATAGCGCTGCCCACAGAAGATAATTTCCTGGAAAGGGCCATCTTATTCGGGCAAGGTGTGCTGGAGCACGTGACCCAGGCCCAGCAGGATCAGCTCAGCCGCTACCATATCGCCCATTACCGTTCCATCTGGGGAGGATTTCAACTGGCGCAGGCAAAAGTCCAGCTCGGATATAAAACCCTATTCGAGGTGAATGGTCTGCCCTCAGTGGAGTTAAAGTATCACTATCCAGGCCTACGAGAGAGCGGGCTGCTGGCTAAGATTCGCGAACAAGAAATCGCCACTCTGCTGATGAGCGACGCCATCATCTGCCCATCCGAAGTCACCCGCCTGTTTTTAATCAGCCTGGGCGCTTCACCTCGGCGCATCACGGTGATCCCCAACGGCGTCAGCGCCAAAGATTTCGCCGCCACGCCGCTTCCGAAAGCGGATGGACATACACCCATCATCTTGTATGTTGGCACCCTGGCTGACTGGCAGGGGCTGGATGTACTGATCAGCGCCATGCCCCTGATTCTAACGCGCCTGCCTGCCAGGCTGCGCATCATCGGCCACGGTCGCAGTCGCCAGCGTAAGGCGCTGGCAAAGCAAATCCGTAAGCTTGGCCTGGAGGAACAGGTCGAAATAGCCGCAGCCGTGCCTCACCACCTGATGCCCGAAGTCATCGCCCAGGCAGACCTGTGCGTCGCCCCGCTCAGCTTGAACGACCGCAACATCACCCAGGGATGCTGCCCAATCAAGGTGATCGAATATATGGCTTCTGGTCGCCCGCTGGTGGCCTCCAACCTGCCGGTGGTGCGCGAACTGGTGCGCGAAGACATGGATGGTTTGCTGTTCACCCCCGGCGACGCGCAAGACCTGGCGCAGCAGATCCTGACCCTGCTCGAAAATCCCGACCTGGCGAAGCGGCTGGCCGATAGCGCCGCAGAGCGCGCCAACAGCAAGTTCACCTGGCATGCGGCCCAGAAAAAATTACTCTCGGTATATCGACGCCTGTCTGACAGATAGCCAGGAGATGGCTGTCCTGCCAGATCAGTCTGCAGTTTTATAAAATTCCAGTAAGCTTCTTATAGATGCCCAGGGTGAGGCCCAACTCCTGCTCCAGGGTGAACTCTCTCATGACGGTCAGGCGCGCCTGATGGCCCAGACGCTGGCGCAGGCTCTCATCCATGAGCAGTTCATCCAATACACCCACCAACATCTTAACCTCCTGCGCTTCCACCAGGCAGCCATTCAAGCCATCCTGCACAGCATCCGGGATGCCTCCCACTGTGGTTGCCAGGACAGCCCGCTCGCAAGCCATGGCTTCCAGCAGGGCATTGGGCAAACCATCATGCCGCGAAGGCATCACCAGCACATCCATCAAACTGTAATAGGCTGGCATAGCTGACAAAGGGACATCTGGCGCAACGATCACAGGCAGCTCTGGATTCTGCTTCCCGAAGACCTTGAGCAGGTCTTCATCCTCGCCATGCCTGGCGCCCCCAACCAGCAGAAGGGTCAGCGGTCGCTTCCTGGCCAGCTCTGCGAATGCCAACAGCAGGGATGACAGGCCTTTTTTGGCCCGCGCCTCACCAGCAAAACCCACCACCGGAGTCTCCCCCAGGCCGAGCCGCTGCGCCAGGGTGGCATCGCGCGGTTGCGGCCGGAACTGGTTCGCGTCCACCCCATTCGGGATATAGGTCACCGGACAGCCCGGCGCGAGGGCTTTGGCCTTGCGCACCAATTCTTGCGTGTTGGCGGTGACCGCCCCTGCCTTGTTCAAGGCGTAGAAAATATGAGCCGCCTTGCCCGGTTGAAAAATCGCCCGATCCAGATCGTTGCCACGGGCGCTGACCACCGCAGGAATGGTCAGATATCGCCCGGCGTAAGCCGCCAGAAAACCCGCCTGGGTCAGGAAATAGCCATGCAGGAGGTGATAATTCGCCGTTTTTTGGCGGAGAGTGATAAAATCAAACCAATCGGACAGGGAGTCCTCCGGCTTGCGGCAGGCGCCCAGACGATGCACCAGGATGCCATCTCGATCCTCGGTGGCTTGCCTGCCAGCCTCCAGGCTGGCGTTTTGGGCAATGACCTCCACCTGGTGGCCCGCCCTGGTCAGCAAAAGCGCCAGCCGTTCTACGGATATACCCAGACCCCCAATGTCTGGTGGATATTTTTCGGTGAGCAAAGCGATTTTCATAAGCGTCTTGATTGGATACAATAGGTGAAAAATGGCTGACTCTTGTGAAATGATTATCGGTTACCTGGTACCGCACCGCTGCGAGAATCCTGCTCTGGGGCGCTGCACGAAGTGCGGGCGCGGCTACTGCGAAGAACATATCCAGGTCACCCCGCAGGGCCTGGTGTGCCTGGCTTGCAGTCAGGGGCTGGAGCAGCCTGTAGCCCTGCCGCTGACCGCCCGTTCGTTTACGCCCGAGGATGTTGCCGTGTTCAGCGCGGCCAGCCGTATGGACCTGGACGACGGCGACATGTTCTCGGATTTATCCTGAATCCTGTCCCTGCAGCAGTTCTAACAGCCTGCGGTTTTGCTCTAAAAAATCGTCGCAGCGGCGGCAGGAGGGCAGTTCAGGCGGAAACATCTGACCCCGGGCAGCCAGGTAACCTGGACCGTTCCATATTTCCTGGAATTTGCTTTCCTTCAAGTCGCCCATCGGCGCCATCTGTTCGCGGGTCATGCAGCACACATACACCAATCCATTATAGTCCACCAGGCTGTGAGTCCAGGGGGCAAAACAAGGATGATTTTCATACCAGCCCAGCGCGTATTCCCCGCGGCGAGCGCGCTTACCCTCTTGAGGGGTATGCCCAAAGGGATACCCCTGATTTTCACCTAAGCCAATCCCAAACTCTGCCGCTCTCTGTGAGATTGACGGCGCCAGCCAGGCATTGAACGCTTCGATATGCTGGCGGCTCAAAGCCAGGTGCTTTCCGCAGTGATCATCCACCGGGATCAGGTTGATCTCATCTGCGCCAAGCTCCTGGGCCAGTTCGGGCAACCGCTCCAGCCCTCTGAAATTCAGCTGGCTGATTACGGTGTTGATGCGGATGGTGAGCTTGCCTTTATGCTCATAGCGGCGGAACAGGCGCACCGCCCGGCAGGCTTTCTTCCAGGCGCCTTCCAGGCCGCGAATGCGGTCATGGGTCTTGCGGTCGGGCGAGTCGATAGAGACATTGACCCCGCGCAGCCCATTCTCCACCAACCGCCGGGCCATCTCTTTGTCCAGCAGGGTGCCATTGGTGGTCAGGGTGACGCGCATACCCAGCCCAGCCGCGTGCTCGATTAAATCAGGCGTCTCCGGGCGCAGCAGAGGCTCGCCCCCGCTGAAATGCACCTTCTGGCAGCCCAGGGAAGACAGTTCATCGAGCAGCTCAAACAGACGGGCAGCCGGAAGGGGAGCTTCGCGCTGCTCGCGCCAGTGGTTGCACATCTCACAGCGCAGGTTGCAGCCGTAGATCAGCTTGATTTTGACATACAGCGGCCGGTAGGCCTGGCGCGACAAAACGGCCTGGCGGAAGGCGGGCAGGTCGGCTGAGATCTGATCCAAGATAATCATGGCAGCAAAATTATAACCCGAAACAATCCCTGCCCGGCCTAGGAAAACTGCAACCAACCCGCCAAAAAATCGTATAATGGATGAAGCGACAGAAAGGATATGATCATGAGCGAAGATAAAGTCCACACCGAAGAATTTCAGGTCAATGGCGATGCTGTGGTGGCAAAAATCAAGGAATTGCTCCACGAGGGCAACATCCGGCGCATTATCCTGAAGAACGAGGAAGGCCGGACGCTGATCGAAATCCCGCTTACCATTGGCGTGGTAGGCGCGATCCTGCTGCCCGTTTGGGCTGCCATCGGCGCTATCGCCGCCCTGGCGGTGAGATTGACCATCGTAATCGAAAAAGTGGAGAGCGTTCCGGAAACGCTAGCCGAAGAACCTGACACGCCTGTTGATCCTGGCTAAAACTAATCCTGGAGGTATGATATGCGCACAAGAGCGAACATCGGCGCAGCCCTGGCTTTAATCGCTATCGGCGCTTGGTTCCTGGCGATTGAATTGTCCCCCGCAGTCAAAGCCTTTGCCTATGGCGCTGACACCTGGCCCCTGCCCATCATCGGCATCGGAGCGCTGCTGGCGGTGCTTGGTCTGCTGACCTGGACGCCTGGACTGCTGGTGCCTGCCTGCATCGTCGGCGGCATCGGCGGGATGCTGTACTATCAAAATACCACTGGCGAATGGGAAACCTGGGCCTATTCCTGGGCGCTGATCCCGGCCTTTATCGGCCTCGGCATGCTGCTCGCCGGGGCAATGGAGCGCAATCGTGGGCTCGCTGCATCCGGCGCCTGGATGATCCTGTGGAGTCTGGTGATGTTTGCCGTCTTTGGATCTTTCCTGGGCGGCTCGGCCCTGATCGGGCAGTACTGGCCCTTGCTGCTGATCTTCGCTGGACTGATCGTCCTGCTGCAGGGGTTATTCCGGCGGCGTCAGTGAGACAGAGCGTCGTTGGATGCGCCCGCGTCCAGCGCTGATCGCTTTTCGCACGACGGGCAAACGCAGGAAGAGCAACAAGAGCAGCAGGCTCCCAAAAAGGAGCGGCAGCCCGATATCCCCCTGCAGCCGCAGGAAATCACCTTTCTTTGCCCAGCCAACGTGCACAACAACCAGAACGCCTGCCAGGTACACCAGCCTGTGCAGGCGTTTCCAGTTCTTCCCCATGCGTTTCATCGAGGACTTGAACGACGTAGCTGCCAGTGCAGTCAGGATCAGCAGAGCTGGTAAGCCCACCCAGATATAGCGCCGTTCCACCAGTTCGCGCTTCAGCAGGTTCAGATCAAAACCGAAATCGACTCCCGCGAAGAGCGTAAAATGAAGTAAAGCGAATAGAAAGGCATACAGCCCCAAAGCTCGCCGTGCGCCATTCACCCCCCGCCAGCCAAACAGCGTATTGAGCGGCGTGCAGGCCAGCGAGGCCAGCAGCAGAATGACGGCATACTTTCCGCTGCGCTGCGTAGCGGCCTGGATGGGGTTCACCGTCAGGTTGCCGGTGAGATAATCCAGGCCCAGCCAAATCAGCAGCGCCCAGGGGATGACATGCGCTGTCACGCGCCACCAGTTCATCCGTCTCAAGCGTTCAATCCACATCTGCTCGAACCTTCAATAATTCTCCGCCAGATCCATCCCGTCGTACAGATGGGCCACTTCTCCAGCATAGCCATTGAACATCAGGGTTGGCCTGCGCCCGGCTTCGCCTATGCGCCTCTCGCTGGCCTGCGACCAGCGTGGATGCGGCACCTCCGGGTTCACGTTGGAATAAAAACCGTACTCGTTGGGGGCAATGCTCGACCACAAGGTAGCCGGCTGCTCCGCCACCAGCTCGATCTTGACAATCGCCTTGAGGCTCTTGAAACCATACTTCCAGGGCACCACCAGCCGCACCGGCGCGCCGGTTGGATTGGGCAGCGGCTTGCCGTACAGCCCGGTCGCCAGGATGGTCAGATCATTCATGGCTTCATCCAGGCGCAGCCCTTCCTGGTAAGGCCAGGGATAAAAGCCGCTCTTCTGCCCGGGCATCTGTTCGGGATCCAGAATTGACTCAAAGCGCACATACTTCGCGCTGGAGAGCGGCTCCACCTGTTTGAGCAGCTCCGCCAGCGGGAAACCCGTCCAGGGGATGACCATCGACCAGGCCTCCACGCAGCGCATGCGGTAGATGCGTTCCTGCTGGGTGAATTTGCTGAGCAGGTCTTCAAGTCCGAAAGTCATCGGCTTGTCGACCAGACCGTAGACCTGCACCTCCCAGGGCGAGCTCTTGAAATCCTTCGACAGCCGCGCTACCCCCTCTTTGTCGGTGGTGAATTCGTAATAATTGTTGTAGTTGGTGATCTGCTCGTAGGTGTTGAGCGCGTCGCCCAGCTCGTCGCTGGTCGCCCCGACTTGCAAGTCGGCTGGCTCGGTAGGAAGAACCTCGCTTTGGCCTGGGCTGATCCCGCAGGCAGCCAGCAGCGCCCCCACGCCCGCCACCCCCGCGGCTTTCATAAACTCCCGCCGGGAGAGATAAACATGCTCGGGGGTGATTTCGGATGATTTTACCGGTACAGATTTATATCGCAGCGTCGCCATATCATACTCCTGTGACGAAGTTTACCCGCCAATGCTTACACAGGGCTTATGCAGATATAAGAGAATGATGATAAGTTAGCCCTTATTGAGCAGATTTTTGCCTGCGTTCCGGGGCGACAAACAGCCTCTCAATGGCCCAATCCAGCACCCCTGGCATGACCAAATTCGCCCACCCCGCCACCCGCAGCGTCCAGGGGATCACCAGCATGCGCCGCGGCCGCCGCGCCAACCGCCACACCGCCTGCGCCACCTGCTCCGCGCTCAGGTTCATGAAGCGCGGTGTATATATTTTAGTGGTGCGGTGGATGCCCGCCACCTCGGCGAACTCGGTATCCACCCCGCCGGGGTAGATGCCCGAGACGCGGATGCCGTGGATGCCCACCTCCCGGCGCAGCGCTTCGCTGAAGCCGCGCACAGCGAACTTGGTGGCAGCGTAGACGGTGTAGGTGGGCGTGGCTACCATCCCGGCCACCGAAGCCATGTTGATCACATGCCCACTGCGGCGAGCGATCATGTGCGGCAGCAGCGCCTGCGTCAGCCAGATCATCCCGGTCAGGTTGACCTGGATCTGCCCCTGGACATCCTTGAGCGGGTCGAGGTTCTCCAGCCAGTCCAGGCGGCCAAAACCGGCGTTGTTGAAGAGCACATCCACCTGCCCGTACTGCTCCAGGGCAGCCCGCGCCAGCGCCTGGACGTCCTCCAGCTGGCTCATGTCTGTCTCGACGGGCAGCGCCTGCCCGCCCTGGAGGCGGATATCCTCCGCCAGCGCCTGCAGGCGCGCCATGCGCCGCGCCGCCAGCACGACCCGGCAGCCCTTCTGGGCGAACAGGCGCGCCGTGGCCGCGCCGATGCCGGCGGATGCGCCAGTGATGAGAATGACGGGTTGAGGGGACATGGGAACCTCCTGAGCGGGGCGATAGGAGGGATTATACTCCGTCAGGGCAGCTATCCTGGACGCGATCCTATGCATATGTTTGTTATTCACCTCCGAAAAGGCTTGACAGTTGGAGATTAGTTAGATATAATATAAATCTGATCTAAATTATCCAATTATAGTTAGTTTTTCTGAATCCTGAGGAGGTACGAAATGAAGGCAAGTAAGTTGTGGTTTGTTTTGGTAATTAGTCTGGCGTTAGGTGGTCTTTTCCTGGCAGGTTCCAATCAGGCAGCGCTGGCTGCTGCCCCAAGTGCTAAAGGTGTGTATGCGCCAGCTTACGAACACGCCGTAGCCGCGATGAGTGAGATCGTTGCCAGGTATGGCTCGCTCGACAAAGTCACCGATCCAGGTGACGCCAGCGCCTATCGTTATCTGGCGATGGCTGATTTCTATGAAAGCTACCAACTGGCGATTTCTTCTACTCAGTCCGCGCAGAATGCTATTGTGGCTAAGTACGGCTCGCTCGACAAGGTCACCGACTCGGGTGATGCGATGGCCTATCGTTATCTGGCCCTGGCCGCTTCCTACGAGCGTTAGGAGTCATCCAAACGAGTTGAAATTTTCCGGGCAGGATAGGGCAAAAACCCTGCTTACCAGGATGAAATACCCGCCGCCACCCTTTTGATGAGGGTTGGCGGTGTTTTTTTACAGATCGAGAGGGCTAACCCAAGACGCATACCATGCGCCATTACGTGGTCTTGTAGGGGTGGACGGCGTCCACCCAAGAGGACTCTCTCACGGTGGGCGTATTCGGTATAATGGACAGGAGAAATGGCTTATGGATTACCACCATCGCCAGCTTTCAGCAGAGGATATTGCTCACTATCAGAAAGTGGTCGTGGCGCTGAATGAAACCATCCGCATCATGGGGGAGATTGACAGTACATATGGAAGAACATGGTGGCTGCCAATAAAGTAAACTAATGATCTCCGACGATCATCCGATTGATCGACATAGACCCCAGGGGTTTTGGAAACCCCTGGGGTCTTGACATTTCTCTAAATTGGGATAAAATCATACCGACCGGTCGGTTTTTATTACAGGAGATTTCATGCAAAAACGCAGCGAAGAAACCCGCGCCCGCATCCTGAGCGCCGCTATTGAACTGTTCAGCAGGGAAGGCTATGAGGCCACCGGCGTGGCCGAGATCTGCCAGGCCGCCGGGGTCAGCAAGGGCGCTTTCTACCACCACTTCCCCTCCAAGCACGATGTGTTCATGCAGCTGCTGGAGGGCTGGCTGACTGCCCTGGATGTGCAGCTTCTGGAGCAGATGGTCAGCGGACGCAGCGTGCCTCAGGCTCTGCTGCACATGGCCGGGCTGATGCAGGGCGTCTTCCAGCAGGCCAGCGGCAACCTGCCCATGTTCCTGGAGTTCTGGACCCAGGCCAGCCGCGACCCGCTCATCTGGCAGGCCGTCACCGCCCCCTACCAGCGCTACCAGGAGTTCTTCAAGAGCATCCTGCAGCGCGGCATGGATGAAGGCTCGCTGCGCCAGATGGATCCCGACCTGGCGGCTCGCACCCTGGTGGCCCTGGCGGTGGGCCTGCTCTTCCAGGGGGTGCTGGATGGCCGCGACGATGATTGGGCCAAAGCGCCCGCCCAAAGCATCCGCGTCCTGCTGGATGGAATGGCGAGCGAGAGAAAATAAGCAAAAACATAGACTGGAGAATCAAAATATTATGAAACTGGTTACTGGCGCCACCGGGCATATCGGCAACGTGCTGGCGCGCCGGCTGGTGGAGGATGGCGAGAAAGTGCGCGCCCTGGCCCTGCCCGGCGAGGATCTGTCCACGTCGAAAGACCTGGATATCGAGTGGGTGGTGGGGAATGTGCTCGACCTGCCCTGCCTGGAATGCGCCTTCGAGGGCGTCGATACCGTCTACCACCTGGCGGGGGTGATTTCGATCATGCCCGGCAAGAACGAGATGGTGCAGCAGGTCAATTTGCAGGGCACCCGGCATGTGCTGCAGGCCGCCCAGAAAGCGGGCGTGCGCCGCCTGGTCTACACCAGCTCGATCCACGCTCTGAACCGCGCCCCGCACGGTGTGGTGATCGACGAGTCCGTCCCCTTCGACCCTGAGCATGCCATCAGCGCCTACGACCGCTCCAAGGCTCTGGCTTCGCTGGAGGTGCTGGAAGCCGCCCGCCAGGGGCTGGACGCGGTGATCGCCTGCCCGACTGGGGTGATCGGCCCCTACGATTACCGCGGCTCCGAGATGGGCCATGTGATCCGCGACGCGATGAACCCCGGAGCGCAGCTGTGTATTGAAGGGGCGTATGATTTCGTGGATGTGCGCGATGTAGCGGATGGATTGGTGCGCGCGGCCGAAAAGGGCCGCCGCGGTGAGAGCTATATCCTCTCCGGAGAGCGCATCACTTACCGACAGATCTTGGAGACTGTCCGGCAGGTCACTGGCAGCCGCCTGCGCCTGCTGCATATCCCGCTGTGGCTGGCGCGCTTCGCCGCCCACTTTGCGCCGACCTACTACCGCCTGACCCACAGCCGTCCCAGGCTGACCCCGTATTCATTAGCGACGGTGGCCAGCAACTCGGTGATCAGCAGCGCCAAGGCGCGCCGCGAGCTGGGCTTTGCCCCCCGCCCGCTGAGCGAATCGATCGCCGACACCGTGCGCTGGCTTTTTGAGCAGCGCAAACTGGCTGCGCCGGTGCTGCAGAGAGAACGGTGAAAGTGGATGCACCCATTAAGACGGCCCTGATTACCGGCGCATCCAGTGGGATCGGCGCGGCCACGGGGCGAGAACTGGCCCAGCGCGGGCTGCGCGTGCTGCTGGTCGCCCGCCGCCAGGAGCGCCTGCAGGCGCTGAGCGAGGAGATCCAGGCGGCTGGTGGGCAGGCGCAGATCATCCCGGCGGATTTATCTGCGCCGGATGAGCGCCAGCGCCTGTTTGAACAGGTTCAAAAAATGGTTGGCTCGCCAGATGTGTTGATCAACAACGCCGGGTTTGGCTGGTACGGCTATTACACTCAGATGCCCTGGGAGACCGCCCTGGAAATGCTGCAGGTGAACGTGGCCGCGGTGATGCACCTGACCCACCTGTTCCTGCCCGGGATGCAGGCGCGCCGATCAGGGCATATCATCAATGTCGGCTCGATATCGGGCAGTCTGCCCAACCAGGGGATCGTCATCTACAGCGCCAGCAAATCCTTCCTGGATGCCTTCACCACTTCCCTGTACCGCGAGCTTTTCGGCAGCCCGCTGCGGGTCAGCGTAGTGCGCGCTGGCCCGGTGACCAGTGAGTTCTACCAGAACGCCCGTGAGCGCCCGGGTGGGCTGCCGGTGCCGGCCGAACGATTTGCTGTATCGGCTGAACAGGTTGCACGCAGTATTGGAAACCTGCTGCAGCATCCCCGGCGGGTTGTATACGTGCCGGGGGTTCTCCGCCTGGCGCCCTGGTTGGAGATTCTGTTTGGCTGGGTGATTGACCGGCTGGGCCCGCTGCTGCTGAAGCGTTATCCACACGGCGCAGATTCGCATAACGACGATAAATAAAGAAAAGCGCCAGCATCGCCAGGGTCGCCCCAACGGTCAGCGTTAGGCTGCCGGTTGGGCCAATTCGCTCCAAGATGATGCCCTGGATCCAGGGGATCAACATGCCGCCCAGGCTGCCAGAGGCCACCACCACCCCTGCCGCCGCTCCCGCCGAACCAGGGAAAGATGCGGTGGTCAAGGCCAGAGAAGTGGGGAAAACCGGGCCGAACCCAAATCCAAGCACCAAGATTGCCGCGATGCTTGTGACCAGGCTGCCCTGACCCGCCGCCAGCAGCAGGCTGCCCAGCAGCGCGATCCCCAGGCTGCCTGCCAACAGCGCCTTTGCTGATATCCGCGTCCCCACCAGGGTAGCCATCACTCTGCCAGCGGTGAGCGCCAGCCAAAAGCCCGAAGTGACCAGCGCGGCTTTCGCCGCGTCCAGGCGCACCGTCTGTTCCAGGTAGAGCGGCGTCCAACCGCCCACCCCATTTTCAATCCCAACGTAAACCAGGATCAGCGCGCCCAGGCCCCACAGCAGCGGGGAAGCCAGCCAGTTTCTTCCCTTGACGGCTGGTCTGGCTGTGTCCCCTGTCTGCGAGGCGATGTGCCCGCGAGGAGCCCAGGCTGCCATTGGCAGCGCCAGGAGAATCAAGAGGCCTCCGCCCAACCACAGGGCTGGTAAAGCAGTCTGCCACCAATCGAGCGCCAAGCCGGCAATCACTGGCCCCAGGAAAGCGCCAATCCCAAAGAACACATTCAAGAGATTGACCGCAGCCGCTCTGCGCTCCGGAAAAAGCTCCGCCACCATCACATTGGAAGTCACATCTACGCTGCCATGCCCAAGGCCCGTTACCACCGCCAGCGCCAGCGCCAGCCACAGCCAGGGCGCCCAGGTTACCCCCAGGGTGCCCAGCCCAACCAGAACTAACCCAACCAGTAAAACCGGGCGCGGGCCTAAGCGGTCCATCGTAGAACCGGCCAGCCCCTGCGCCACCAGTGCGCCCAGGAACAGCGCCGTGAATACTCCACCAACTGCTGCCAGACTGACGCCAGTGTTCCCGGCCAGATCTGCCAGGGCCGGACCTATACCCGCGGTTAATATTCCTAAAGCCAAAAAACTGGCGCAAGCCAGTCCTAAAGAGAAAATCCTTGTGTTGCTTTTCATCCTTCTTCCTTTCTGTACGATGGGTATCAAAGTAAAGACTTACCAGCTCAGCTTCGGACAAGAGTTCGGACATTAGCAAAAATCAAATGAGCGAAGATCGATATAGCCAGAGAGACGATACGGTTCAGAGTAT
>JAFGQI010000110.1 GCA_016935755.1 Anaerolineales bacterium | reverse complement strand
CTAGAGCCCAGCCGGAAACCGCGGCGATGACCGGCTTGCGGATGCGGCGAATGCGGTCGAAGCGGGAGATGTTATCCTGCGTGAGCATCTCCACAGCCGTGGCATCCACCATTTCTTTAATGTCTGCCCCGGCTGCAAATGCCCGCTCGTTGCCGGTGATCACAATGGCCCCGATATTTTGGTCGGCATCGAAGTTTTCCAGGGCATCCATTAATTCTTCCAACAGGGTGTTGTTGAGCGCATTCATTGCCTTGGGGCGGTTCAGCCGCACCAGGCCGACTCGTTCATGAACTTCGGTAATGATGGTTGTATAAGCAAGCATTTAGACCTCCTCTGTCCTCTCATTTGGGGAGCGCCCTGCTTGAAAAGCGGCCTCCCCTGGAATAGCCCTACGCTGGCCTGTCCAGTCGTCCGGCTCAGAATATGACTGGGCTGCCGTCCACATAGAAAGCCTGGCCGTTAATATCCGCTGCCTCCTCGCTGCACAAGAACAAGACCGCTTCAGCCACATCATCGGGGCGTCCTATTTGTTCCTGGGGGAGTGGGAAATCCACCCGCCCTCTGTTGGGGCTTGATTGATTGCCAACCAGCCAACCTTTTCCGGTGTCAATCTGCCCTGGACAAACCGCGTTGACGCGGATATGGTGGATGGCCAGTTCGCACCCCGCCTCACGCGTCAGCCCCAGCAGCCCCATTTTGCTGGCGGCGAAAGCTGCACTGTCTTTCAACCCGTGAACGCCTGCGGCTGTTGCGGCGATGTTGACAATAACACCTCCACCTTGCTGCTTCATCACCTTGCTGACTGCCTGGATCAGATAAAAGGGCCCGCTCAGGTTGACATCCAATGCTCGCTGCCAGTCCCATTCATCCAGCTCCAGCAGAGGCGCCTGTGGAGCGACGCCAGCGTTATTTACCAGGATGTCAATGCGTCCAAAGTCTCCCAGGACCTCAGACAGCAGGGTTTGAACGGGCATTTTTTTGGCGATATCGAACACGTAGTCTTTTGCTATGCCCCCGCCAGCCCGGATTTGCTCCAGGGTTTCATCAAGGTTGACCGGGGTGATGTCGTTGGCGGCCACGCTGGCACCTTGAGCCGTAAATGCCAGGGCAATGGCGCGCCCGATCCCTCGTCCAGCGCCAGTCACCAGAGCGACTTTCCCGGCGAATTGGTTCATGACGCAGTTCCTTCGCAGATCGGAATTTGATCCTGGTTGATCCTGGCATTCAAGGGCAGCCCAAAGTAGGCTGAAGGATCCAGTGTATTATCAATTTCCAGTTCGTTGAGAAATTTACCATTACCGTCGTCCAGGACGATCGAAAAGTGCAGATGCACCCCCACCGGGCTGCCAGGTGTGCCAGAGTAGTTGCCCTGGTAGCCCAGCAGGGCGCCCTCCTCAACGTAAACTTCACTTGTGCCGGGAGGGTAATCAGCCAAGATGGTTGAATCTCCATCTGGGCCAGCCATGTGGGTGTAATACGTCCAGATCTGGCGGTTTGGGTCTAGCGGGTCTTCTGGAATGCGGATTATGACCGATGATTTCCATTCTGGCAGACGGGTCAGGTAGCCGGCAAACGCCGCCACGACCGGCGTTTCATTGACCTGCCCGCCGCCAAAAATATCGATCCCCTGATGGCGGTGCCCCGGGCGGAATGAATCATCCCACAAATAACCCACCAGCCCGCTGGTGGGCAGGATGAAGGGCGCCCCTGCGCAGCGCTGCCCCGCCTGCACCGCCCATTCGGCGTGCTCTGCCGGCTCCCGCAGCCAGGCCAGCACCTGCCCCGAACGGCCCGCAGTATCGCCATAATAGCGGTAAGCCAGATATGCCGCGCCTGCCATGATAACCACCAGCCCCAGCAGCAGCCAACGGCCGGTTTTATCCCGCGCCCGAGAATAGTTATGCCGAACCAGTTTGGTCATTGTTGTTCAGATAGCTGCGAATATGCTCCAGAGAGTCTTCTTTATGCTCCGCCAGGAACAGGGTCATATGCCCGCCGGTCATCTCCCTTAATGTCCGCCCGGCGGCTTTTCCTTGCGGCGAGTTAAGCGCCTGCTCCGCCTCAGCCAGCGAATCGAAAAACAGTTCGTGCATTTGCATGAAAGGAGTTGCACCACCCAGAAAGCGGGCCACGTAGCTGATAGCCTCCCGGCGCAGACCAGGCATGTCTTCTGCCAGGTGTAAAAAAGTAGGCCATTTCTTTTCGTTCTCCAGCCATTCTTGGGATGGCTCGATCAAGATCACCACTTTGTGCATGTTGTCTGCTCCAGGCCCCATTATACTCGCGGCTCATATAAACCTTTAATAGCATCTTACAGGTTTCATGGTATGATTCCGCTCCGCGGAGTTCATAGACATGGATGAAAAAATTACCATTATTGAGGGTCCCCCGCCATCCTTTGAAACAGTTGGGGATGGCTGGGCGTTAGGTTTGAATGAAGGTGGGTCTTTGGCAGAAGTGGCGCTCACCCGCCTGCGCACCTTTAACGGCCCGGCCCTGGTGGAACGCTGTCACCGGGCCTGGAGCAGTCAAGGCGCCATCCACCTGGAATATCGAGGCTCGGATGGCCTGGAGAGCCAGGCGCCCATCATCGCCGCCCGCACCGTTGATATGGAGGATGGTCAGCTGCTTTTATTATGGGTGCGTTTGGATATTGACGAGGTTGAACTGCAGGCTGAGGATGATGAAGATTTGGGCGATGACGGGAGTGATGACTTCGACTTTCCAGATTAGTAAATCTCTTTTGGGATCATATAAAAAAAGAACCCGGCTGATTTCCGGGTTCTTTTTTTATCACTGCATCAGAAATTTCACCAGCACCAGCAGCGAAAACAGAAGCCCAACCCCTAGCGCGGCGCCCATGATGCTGCCAGACTCTCGGTTGTCCACCAGTTTAAGTTCGGGATAGACTCCTTGAACTTCGAGCCGGGGGCCTGCCCACAAGGCGAACAGCCCTCCGCCCAATAAGCCGCCCACGTGCCCCCAATTGTCAATGCCAGGAGAAAGCCCGATGACCAAGTTTGCTCCGGCGATGACCGCGATATTGATCAGGGCGCGTTGGGCGCTTTTCCCAAAAAGCTCGCGGTTTTGATAGAGAAAAACGCTCTCTGCCCCCAACAGGCCAAAGATGGCGGTGGAAGAGCCCAACGACGGCTCGATGGTGAACAGAAATGAGGTCACATTTCCGGCAAAACCAGCCAGCAGGTAAAGGAGTAAGAAGCGCCAACGCCCGTAATGAAACTCCAGTCCGGGGCCGAAAGCCTGCAGGGCGTACATGTTGAAGGCAATATGCAGGATGGAGCCGTGCAGCAGAATCGGGGTAATCAGGCGCCAGAGCTGACCTTGCAGGATGGCTTCGTTGGCTTTCAAGCCGATTGCAGCCGGGAAATCTGCTCCACCGAAAAAGAATTGGCTGGCGATTTGTAATAAAAAGACCAGGATGGTGAAGCCCATGAGTACATAAGTGACTACCGGCTTGCTGCCCTTGAATTGGACCGGTACATAACTGCCTGGCGGTGGGGTCGGGGGCGTCGGAAAGCCGTTTTCATCCCCGGGTAGATTCTCAATCGTCATAAAGTCACCTTTCGGGGGTGGACACGGTGATGTTCAGCATGAATAATCGCCATGATCGTATCCACAGTCTCTTCAAGCTTCTGATCGTAATTTATGACCACATAATCGAATTCGTCGACCCGTTTCAGTTCCTGGCGGGCGGTGGCAATGCGTAATTTCAGGCCTTCTGGCGTCTCGCTCCGCCGGACGGTCAGACGGTTGACCATCTCTTCTTCGCTTTCAGTGGTCAGGAAAATCATTACCGCATCGGGGCAAAGCCCACGAATGGTGCTGGCTCCCTGCACGTCGATGCGCATGACGACATCCTTGCCGCTGGCTAAAGCCTCCCTCACCTGCTTTTTCGGGATACCCTTATAATCGTTGTAAACAATAGCATATTCAAGCAGTTCACCCTGCTCGATCATTTCCGCAAAGTCATCATGGGTGATAAAGAAATAATCCACCCCGTGGGTTTCTTCGGGTCGAGGTCGCCGTGTGGTGGCGGTGATGACGAAGTGAAAAGGCAGCTCGCGCTCCTTCATCTTCTGGATCACGGCATCTTTGCCTGCTCCAGATGGGCCAGAAATCACAATCAATAGTGGTTCTGGGTGAAATATATTATAAATATTGGCATCAATCACTTATTTTATCCTCCGGATTGTAATCAATTGATTATAATTTTATTACCCGTTCAGGCAAGGGTAAAATAGTAATCAAAATATTGATGGAGGTTGTTTATGCCGTTTTATCCGTATCGTTGTCTGGCTTGCAGGAAGCGTTTCGATGAATTCATGACTTATGATGAATATGGGACTCGGGTGGTTACCTGCCCGCATTGTAACAGCCAGAATGTGCAGCGGCGCATTATTCGCGTTCGCATCGCTAAGTCGGAAGAAAGCCGCCTGGAAAACATCACCGACCCGGGTTCCCTGGAGGGGTTGGAGGATGATCCGCGCGCCTTGGGACAGATGATGCGTAAGATGAGCCGGGAGATGGGCGAGGATATGGGCCCCGAGTTTGATGAGGTCATTGATCGTTTAGAGGCCGGACAAAGTCCAGAGGACATCGAAGAAGCCTTACCAGATCTGGACGGCGGACCGGGTGGGCCGGGTGGGCCGGGTGGGCCGGACGGCCTGGGTGGCTTTGGCGCAGATGATGATCTGTAATCCCTGTCTTGCCTCAGCCGGAACTTGACCGGTTGGGGGTCGGCGCGATTCCCTTTTCGCCCAATTTATGCATCACAACCTGCTGGATAGCCGCTTGCACCTGCTCCAAGGGCTGTCCGGCATCGATAATTGCCCAGCGCTCTGGGTCCGCCTGCGCCAGGTTCAGGTAGCCCTGGCGCACGCGCTTGTAGAAGGCCAGCGCCTGGTTATCCAGGCGGTTCCAGCCTCCGCCCCCTGCGCGTCGCTGCAGCCCCACCTCCACATCCACATCCAGGAGCATGGTCAGGTCCGGTTTCAAACCTCCAGTTGCAAAAGCCACCAGGCTTTTCACCTGCTCCAGATCGAGTTGCCGCCCGTATCCCTGGTAAGCCAGGGTTGAGTCAGCATAACGGTCGCCCAGGATTACTCCGCCCTCATGCAAATAGGGCAGGATCACCTGATCAACCAGCTGGGCGCGCGAAGCCTGGAACAGGAGCGTCTCAGTGCGAAAGCACATCTCCGCGTTCTTAAAATCCAGCAAGATGCCCCGGATTTGGTCGCCGATGGTTGTGCCGCCTGGCTCGCGAATCACCAGCACCGGATAACCTTGCTGCTGTAGATATTTATCCAGTTCGGCTACCTGGCGCGTTTTCCCGCAACCCTCGGAACCTTCAAATGTGATGAATACGCCCTTCCGCTCGTGGCTATGATCCATATCAGGACTCGCGGAAAATGCGCACCCGCCGGTTCGGTTCTTTCCCGTAAGATTGCGAGACCAGGTTGGCCTCGCGTGCCATCTGGTGCTGCAGCCGCCGGATAGCTGAAGCCGCTGGATGAAGTTCGATCCAACGTTCGCCATTCATTACCGCGTCGATAGCAGCCCTGGTCTCCTGCACCACCGCATCTAACCCGGATTCACTGCTGTTATCAATATATAGGTTAAACAGGTCTGTGAGGAACTGCTGCATCTGGTTGACGGTGTTGGCGCGCAGCACATAGATGGGCACATTGCGATGTTCGGCGTCGACGATGGTGCGTTGGCGTTTGCGGTAATAGGCGCGCAGCGTCACCAGCGCATCCGCCTCACTCGGCTCGTTGACGATCACGGCGGGCACATTCAGGCGCTTGACCGCCTGCTGCAGGCGGTTGCGCGCCACGCCATACGGATAAATGCGCCTGGTTTGTAGGGAGGCTCGGTCACGGCTGCCGCGCGGCTGGTCGGCTTCCTGATCATAACCGTTGGACGGTTCTACCAGGTCTGTTCCCCGGCGTGGACGGCCCTGGGATGAATCTCCGCTCTGGCGGCGGAAACCTTGCTGACCGAGTCCGATAGGCCGGGCAGGAGCCGAGGCTCTTTCGATGCGGATTTGTCCATCGATGCGCGAGCGAATCTCTGGCGGCAGCGGGTAGCCGCGCAGCAATGAATCCACCGCTGCTGCAACATCATCATGGACTGCCAGCTGGTCGCGCGTCTGGATTTCAATCAGCATGTCAAAAGTGGGCGGAGACCGGCGTTCCAGCACGGTTTTCTGTGTGCCTCGCCGCCGCGCTTCTTCATCCGAAAGGGTAACCGACTCGATCCCGCCCACCAGATCCGACAAAGTGGGGTTCAACAGCAAGTTTTCCAGTGTATTGCCGTGCGCTGTGCCGATCAACTGCACACCACGCTCGGCAATCGTGCGCGCCGCCGCCGCTTCCAGTTCACGCCCAATTTCATCGATAATAATGGCTTCCGGGTTGTGGTTCTCCACTGCCTCGATCATCACCTCGTGCTGCAATGAGGGTGTGGCGACCTGCATACGCCGGGCGCGGCCCACTGCTGGGTGCGGCACATCGCCATCCCCGCCAATTTCGTTGGAGGTGTCGACGATGACCACGCGCTTGCTCTCCGCCAGGATGCGGGCGGCCTCGCGCAGCATGGTGGTTTTTCCCACCCCCGGGCGGCCCAGGATTAGAAGGCTCTTTCCGCTTTCAATCAGATCCTTGACGATGTCTGTCGTGCCGTACACCGCTCGCCCCACCCGGCAGGTCAGCCCGACGATGTGGCCGCGGCGGTTGCGGATGGCGGAGATGCGATGCAGCGTGCGTTCCAGGCCCGCCCGGTTGTCCGCGTCGAAATCGCCGATGCGCTCGACCACATAGCCAATCTCTTCATAGGGCACATCAGTCTGGCTGAGCACTACTTCTCGATCGACGAAGCGCGCCGTCGGCAGGCGGCCCAAATCCAGGATAACTTCCAGCAGGTTATCGCTATCGTTAGCATCCTGGACAGCCTGAGCGATGGCAGGGGGTAAGACTGCCAGCAAGGCGTTTAAATCATCGGTTATTTTTCGCTGTTCCATCGAACTCAATTTATCTGCCTCAATGTGCAAAAGGAACGGTCGCCTCGGGATGCCCGGCTTCCAGAGCGGGCAAGGTCAGGGGACGGGCGGCCTTTTGCTGAATTGCCAGGTGTTTGACCATCACTGCCTGGCGTGGACCTGCCTGTGCGCCCAGTTCTTCAATCGCTGATTCAAGCCAGGATTGGTAGGAGCGCAGACAGATATATACGGGTCTTGAGAGACGCCCCGGGATTTTCCCCAGCAGATCGGCGAGAAACTCGGCCACTTCCTCGGCGTCTGGGTGGATGAAAGGCTGCGCCCAAATCCCGCGATGTCCATATTTTAATTCTATGTAAGCCAGCAGTTCACCCTTTTGATAATACACCACGCCTTGCGGTCGTTGGGCGACATAAGGCTCCACCTGCTGCACCAGCCCGGGCACCAGGTTATTATACAGAACCCGAATCGCAATGGCATCCTGCCGCAGGGCAGGCCTCCAATTTTTGGATTGCGCCTGCTGGTTCAAGGAAGCGCCAAGCTGCCAGATGCGCTGCCGGGTATAGATAGCAAACCCGCTGCGGCGCAAGGATTCGTATGCTTCGGAGCGCTCATCCACATCCGCCAGCAGGCGATAAGCGCCTCGCTCCCCGCTCAGGCCGATCATGCTGTCGAGCAGCTCTGTGATGAGCGGGGACTCGAGCGCTGCCTCCGGGGAAAGGAAAGTCAGGTGCGCATACGGCGACCCAGACACGTGAATAAATTGCCCGATCAGGGTCTGGTGTTGTCCCTGATCCCTATATGCAACCGAAGTCAGCACTCCCACAGAGGGCGCCAGGTACGAGAGCAGCGCTCCAGGGATTAACAAAGGCCCGCGCGTCAGCAGCAAAGCGCTGTCCAGGAAAATGCTTTCGTGACGATGCTGGTGCAGGAAAGGGAGATCTCGCCAGTCAAAAGGACGGACGCTCATATCCACTCAGCCAGCTATCCGGCCAGCTCCAGGAAGTAGCGGTGAAAACGGTCATCCTGGGTCAGTTCGGGATGAAACGAAGTCGCCAGTAAGTGCCCCTGCTGCGCAGCTACAATCCGTCCATCCTCAAGCTTTGCCAGGATTTGGGCCTCTTTCTCCACGGATTCGATCAAGGGCGCACGGATAAAAATGGCGTGATACAGGCCTCCTTGCGGATCCACCTTTTGCAGAGCGGGGATCTCCAGATCGACTTCAAAACTGGCCACCTGCCGGCCAAAGGCATTGCGCTCCACGCTGATATCCATCAATTCCAGCAGCGGCTGCGGACGGCGCGCATCTCTGGACAGAAAAATTGCCCCGGCGCAGGTGCCCCAGATGGCTTTCTCCTGGCCGAATTGCCGCAGAGAATCCATCAGATTGTAAGCTACCGCCATTTTGCCAATGGTGGTCGACTCTCCTCCGGGGATGATCAGTCCATCCAGGGCATCCAGGTGTCCGGGCAGGCGCACTTCCTGCGTATCGGCTCCGATGCGCTTGAGAATTGCGATATGTTCTGCAAAGTCTCCTTGCAGCGCAAGAACTCCAATTTTCATACGATAATGCTTACCAGCCTCGACCTGCGATGAGTTCAGCCTGTGGGATGGCAGAAACCTGGCGCCCCACCATGGGTTCGCCCAGGTTGCGGCTGACTTCGGCCAGGATGTAGGGATCGTTGAAATGGGTAACGGCTTTCACAATTGCCGCCGCCCGTTTGGCCGGGTCGCCGGACTTGAATATTCCCGAGCCGACGAACACCCCATCTACACCCAACTGCATCATCAAGGCCGCATCCGCCGGGGTAGCCACGCCGCCCGCCGCAAAGTTGACCACCGACAGGCGTCCCAGCTTGCGAGTCTCCATCGCTATCTCGTACGGCGCGCCTATTTCTTTGGCAAAGGCCATCACTTCTTCTTCCGGCATGTTTTGCAGCCGGCGGATTTCGCCCAATACCGAGCGCGCATGCCGCACAGCTTCTACAACATCCCCGGTGCCTGCTTCACCCTTGGTGCGAATCATTGCTGCGCCCTCACCGATGCGGCGCAGCGCCTCGCCCAGGTTGCGGCAGCCACACACAAAAGGCACTTTGAAACCGTGTTTGTTGATATGATGCTGCACATCTGCCGGGGTGAGCACTTCCGACTCATCGATATAATCTACACCGATTGCTTCCAGGATCTGCGCTTCCACAAAGTGCCCGATACGGCACTTGGCCATAACCGGGATCGAGACTGCGTCCATGATCTGCAAAATTAGCTCTGGATCACTCATCCGCGCCACCCCTCCATCGGCGCGGATATCGGCGGGCACGCGCTCCAGAGCCATGACTGCCACTGCCCCAGCCTCTTCTGCGATGCGGGCATGTTCCGGGGTCACCACATCCATGATGACGCCCCCTTTTAACATCTGGGCCAGTCCCTTTTTTACTGCAAAGGTTCCAACCTGCTCTTCCATAATTACCAAACCTCCAGGATCTACGACGGATTGTCTGACAGAAAAATCGGATTCCACCGTCAATGTTCAATTTCTCGAGGCGTTTTTTCATCGCCTCGAGAAATTGGTGTGCTTATGCTGATAAGCATTCTACCATGCGCATGTGTCCGATGCAATCCATCCTTACCAGACGAATCCAAACTGGCAGGCTTTCTAACAAAAGATTAATACCCCTGGAAAATGGGCTTTTTCAACCCGGCAGCAGTGGTAAGATAATGGCAGAGGAAGTGCCATGATCGTTTTTGGAGGCCCGGTTTGTAGGCATCCAGTGGCTGCTTCCCGGCGGGAGTGGCTGGTCACTCCTGGCGGCTGCATTACCCAGGCCTGGAGCGCTGCCGAGGTGCTGGGCGCCTGGGCAGAACCATATCAAGGTGTATGAAGAAGGGAACGAGAAAATGTCTGATTTGCATGCAATTGATTTTGGAAAAGGGCTGCTGTCTGCTCATCTGGGAGATGCATCGCTGTCCGTGCAAAATGCGCTGGCTGAGATCAAGGCACAGCGGATCATTGAGCGCATCTGGTCCCACGATCATACTGTCTGGAAGCCAGAACCTGCCGAGATTGCCAACCGCTTAGGCTGGCTGCGAGTTGCCGAAAACATGCAGAAAGAGGCCTTGCCAGTCCTGGAAGCCCTGGTGCAATCCGTACGCGCCCAGGGTTATACTCACGCCCTGCTTCTGGGGATGGGCGGATCCAGCCTGGCGCCCGAAGTGCTGCGCCAGACTCTTGGTGTGCGGCAGGGCTATCTGGACCTGGCGGTGCTGGATAGCACCGATCCGGGGGCTGTCCAGGCTTACGCCGACAGGCTCGATCTGTCCAGGACGCTCTTCATTGTCTCAACAAAATCGGGCGGTACGGTAGAGACTTTTTCTTTCTTCCGCTTCTTCTACAACCGGCTGGTCCAGGCCCTGGGGCCAGAACAAGCCGGGCAGCACTTTATCGCCATCACCGATCCAGGCAGCAAACTGGCGGAAATTGCCAGCCAGCTGGGTTTTCGCCTCACCTTGCTGAATGATCCTGAGATTGGCGGGCGCTACTCTGCTCTGTCCTACTTTGGGATGGCGCCGGCTGCTTTGATCGGTGCGGATGTGGCTGCACTGCTCAGCCGGGCAATTGAGATGGCGCGCCTTTGCACTGGCAGCGAAGAATCCAATCCCGCCGCCTGGCTGGGGGCGATGATGGGTGAAATGGCCCGTCTTGGGCGGGATAAGCTCACCTTAGTTGCCTCGCCCTCCATTTCTTCTTTTGGCGATTGGGTCGAGCAGCTGGTTGCCGAAAGCACTGGAAAAGAGGGCCAGGGGATTCTGCCGCTCGTGGGCGAAGTGTTGGGCCAACCGGAATTGTATGGCCCCGACCGTCTGTTTGTCTATCTGCACCTGCAGGATGATCCCACATATGATTTGCCGATCCTGTCCCTTCAGGCAGCCGGGTTCCCGCTGGTGCGCCTGGAGATGCGTGATTTATTGGATCTGGGGGCTCAGTTTTTCCTGTGGGAGCTTGCTACGGCTGTGGCGGGCTGGCGTCTGGGCATCAACCCCTTCGACCAGCCCGACGTGGAAGCTGCCAAGGTGATTGCGCGTAAAATGGTCGCTGCCTACCAGCAGCAGGGCACCCTGCCCGAGTTAACCCCCGTTCTACAGGCCCAGAATTTGCGCGTCTATGGCGACATTCAGGCTGCTACCCCTGCCGAAGCCTTGCACGCCTTCCTGGCTCAGGCGCGCCCGGGAGGCTATGTCGCCATCCAGGCTTACATTCAGCCCAGCCATGAGGCCGATGCCGCTCTTCTCGATCTGCGCACTGCCCTGCGTGGCTGGACGCGCCTGGCAGTGACCACGGGTTACGGACCACGTTTCCTGCATTCTACCGGTCAGCTGCATAAGGGCGATGCTGGAAATAGCCTGTTTATCCAGATTACCTCGTCTCCCGATCGCGACGCCAGCATCCCGGATGAAGCCGGTTCACACCACTCTTCGATCAGCTTTGGCATTCTGGAACTGGCGCAAGCCTTGGGCGACCGCCAGGCCTTGCTGGATGCGGGCCGCAAAGTGCTGCGTTTTCACCTGGAAGGTGATGTTGTGGTGGGATTAGCGCGCCTGACCCGCTAAAAGCGTAAATGTTTGACCGTCAGGCCATTATTGATCAATTCGCTCAGCGAGTCGATCCCGATGCGCAGATGCAGATCGGCGAATTCCTGAGTCACCCGCTGATCGCTTTCGGCGGTCTTGATCCCTTCTGGGATCATGGGTTGGTCGGACACTAAGAGCAGCGCCCCGCTAGGGATCTGGTTGTAAAAACCCGCAATGAAGATCGTGGCCGTTTCCATATCGACCGCCATGCAGCGCACCTTCTGCAGGTAGCTTTTAAACTGCTCATCATGCTCCCACACGCGCCGGTTGGTGGTGTAGACGGTCCCGGTCCAATAGTCGCGCTGGTAATTGCGGATGGTGGTGGAAATGGCTTTCTGCAGGTTGAAGGCTGGCAGAGCGGGCACTTCGGGTGGGAAGTAGTCATTGGAGGTGCCGTCCCCGCGGATGGCTGCAATCGGCAGGATCAGGTCGCCAATATCGTTCTTCTTCTTCAACCCGCCGCATTTCCCCAGGAACAGGCAGGCCTTCGGGCGGATGCTGCTGAGAAGATCCATCACGGTGGCCGCGTTGGCGCTGCCCATGCCAAAGTTAATGATGGTAATCCCGTTGGCGGTGGCGTTGGGCATGGGTTTATCTTCCCCTCGCACAGGTACATTGTGCCATTCAGCAAACATGCGTACATAGTTGCTAAAATTAACCAGAAGAATATATCGCCCGAATTCTTCCAGCGGGGTGCCGGTGTAGCGAGGCAGCCAGTTTGTGACAATTTGCTCTTTGGTTTTCATTTAGAAGTCGCCTTGTCTCCGTTCGATCTCGACGCCCACGCTCTGCGCTTCGGGCACTGCGGCAGGCTTCTCGACACGCACGCCCACAGATTGCACGCGTGGGTCTTCCAGGCACAGCCGGGCGATATCGCCAGCCAGGGCTTCGACCGTCAGTCTCTCCGCCGTCTCTGCATGCGCCAGGACTTTCCTGGCTACCTCGCTGTAGCTGATCGTATCGGCTATTTCGTCGCTTTCTCCGGCTTTACGCAGATCAGCTTCCAGGGTGATATGGATGCGGATCTCCTGGGGAGTTTCGCTCTCCCATGGATGGATGCCAATGATGCAGCGGGCAGCCAGGTTTTGGATAAATATTTTGTCCAACATGCCTCCAAAGGTTTCAGAGAAAAACTTCTCTGCCTGTATTTTACTGGAAAACGGGTGGTTTTGCCCGGTATCTTATCTAATCGGCTGGCATGCTATAATCCAGCTGCTTGCTATGAGGCCAAAGTTAGAGAACGCTTCCCTTCTCCTCACCTTGCTGGCTGACCTGTTTTTCTTATGGGTCATCTATCATTACGCCCTGGGTGGCGCAGAGACCGCTCTATACCTGCTCACCCACTTCGGTCTGCTGCCCTGGCTGCTCCTGGCAATGGTGCTGTTCTTGCTGCTCTACCGCAGCGATTACCGCACCGATCTGCCCCTTTTCTTGGCAGGTTGCGCCTTGGGTTACTGGGGGGAATGGTGGGGCACCACTCGCGGCGTCTGGACTTACTGGAACGGAGCTGCCCCTCCGGATTACCTGCCTCCACTCTGGGGGATTGGCCTGCTGACTGTCTATCGCCTGAGTTCATTCCTCTGGCCCATGTTAGATCGTCCTCTACCGCGCTGGTTTGAAAGGTTGATTGCAGCCAGTTTTCTGCTGCTTCCGTTCCTGGCGTTTGCCTGGAGCAGCCCTCGTCTGGCGGCGGTGGAGTGGCAAGGCCGGCTGGATGGGCATTTTTACGCTGGTCTTGCGACCGGCATGGGGCTTGTCCTGTGGCGTTTTAACTTGCGCCGGGCTTTTCCTCTCTATGGTTGCGGGATGCTGTTGGGAGGGCTGTATGAATATCTGGGTACTTCCTCCCATGAATGGACATATATTACAGGCGAGGTTCCCCCATTTTGGATTATCCCCTTGTGGGGTCTGGCGGCCGTCGCCATGCACAAGCTGGCTTCCCAGGTCAGCGAGTTGCTGATGAAAAAGCTCTCTGTCCAACCCCCGCTGTAATCTCCGTACCGACTTCGGGTAGAATCTCTTCATGCCAGCTATATCAGAAGAGGAGGAATCACCTATGGAAGTTATGCAAAACATCCGGCCTGGCCTGACCCGGGAAATCACCCTGGATGTCCAGGAGCACAACACGGCCGCGCATGTTGGCAGCGGATCGCTGCGCGTTTTGGCTACCCCCAGCATGATCGGATTTATGGAGCGCTGCGCCATGGAACTGCTGGCCCAGCATCTGCCCGATGGATATACCAGCGTGGGAACCTGGGTGGATGTTCGGCACCTTGCCCCCACCCCGGTTGGCACACAGGTGCGCCTGCAGTGTGAAATCCTGGAGGTGGAGGGCTGGAAAGTGCTTTTTTCGGTTCAGGCCTGGGATGAGCAGGAGAAAATCGGCGAGGGTCGACACCAGCGGGTGGTGATCGACCAGCAGCGTTTCTTGAAGCGCGTACAGGCCAAGCAGGCCTAGACCCGCAGGGATAGTCGCGCCATAGAGTGGATCGGGGAGAAGCTACTTCCCTCGCAGCATTCGCGTGGCAAAGATCGCAAAGCCCAGGCCAGCCAACAGGAACAGCCCTCCGACAATCCCCAGGATGGGGGAGCGCTGCCCCTCCGCCGCGGGTATCACCGGTGCTTGCGCCAGGGTTTGCGAGTTGGCCTGAGCGCCGAAATTGATATAGGTGGTATCGCCAGCCTTGAGGGCCAGTTCATAACTGGAATTTGTGGTGGCATTGTAGCCCTCAGGAACTGCCACACTGATGGTGTACTCCCCTTCCGGCAGATCTTGAAAACATTGTGATTCCTCTCCGCTGCCGGAGGTCACAGACTGGGAGACTGTTCCAACGCTGTTGCCGAAGCTGATTGCGCCATCCGGGATAGAAGTCTCTTCCTCCTGACGGATGGAGTCGCCGTTGACATCATTGTATAGAATAATGCACAGGGTAGCCCGCCCTGGCTTGGGTGTGGCGGTTGGCAAAACAGGCGTGGGTGTGGCGGTAGGGCCAACCGTGATGGTCACTTCTGCCGGGCCGGCAAATCCCAGGATCAATCTTTGCCCCTCGACGATCGTGTCGCTGGTCAGGTTATTCAATTCCCTCAGTTCTTCAATGGTAATTCCATAGAGCAGGGAAATCCCCAACAGGGTGTCATTGAGTTTGACGACATAAATGATGCGCCCGTCTGGGCCTGCCGTCGGGGTATAGATTGGGATCTGTTTTACCGGGGCAGCCCTGGCGGGGACGACCTGGTTGATGCTCAATCTATCGGCTGCTGTCCAAAACAGAGTCAGCAAGGTGATCAGCGCAGTGACAATTGTCAGGCTGGCGCGGAAATTGGGTTTACCGGTTTTTGTATTCATTTCAAGATGGATTATACATGAAGAACGGACAGGGGATAAGGGCAAGCCTCACCGTTTTTCGGCCCGGCGGACATACGACAGGGCTGCCAGGGCCAGCAGGTTGATCGCCGCGGAGACTACGGCAATGAATAAAATTCCGTAACCCGCGGTGGTTCCCTGCCCGGCCTGGTAGAGCGGTGGGGCTGCCAGATCCCCCAGGGTCCGGCCAATCGAGAGGCTGGCAATATAGCAGGCCATGTAAGTGGCTCGGGCAGTGGGCAGTATTTCTGTCATCAGCGGCAGACTGCTCACGATCGTGAACTCGAAGGTGAGATACAGGCAGCCCAGGCCAACCAACGCCCCTGCCAGGCTGCGCCCCAGCAGCGGCAGCGCCAGCACCGCCAGGCAGTTCATCAGCAGTCCAATCCAAACGGCGCGCGATTTGCCAATCCGGTCGCTGAACAGGCTGACAAAGATTTCTCCTCCCAGCTCCGAAAAGCCGATCACCGCCGAGGCAGCCGCCAGGGCTGCGATTTGCACCTGAAAAGTATCCTCCATCCAGATCCCAAAAATCAGGTTGATCAGTTCGTTGGCTGTTCCCATGCCCAGCCCCATCGCCAGACCAGCCAGGGCCATAGGCTGCGAGAAAACTAGGTGCATATTCTTCCCCAACAGTTTTTGCCCGCCTGCTGGTTTGGGGTCTCGCGGCAGCAGGGCCGCCAGCATGCCCACGACGAGCAAACCCATCAGGGCCAGCCAGGTGAATGGTGATTGCCAGCCCTGGCGGGCAATCAGCCAGGAGACCAGCGGAATGCCGGCGATGAAGCTGATTGACCAGCTCAGCTCGGTCAGGGATATCACCAATCCCCGCCGTTCGTAGGGCACCCGGTCGCCGATGAAAGCCTGCATGGAAGGGATAAAGACAAAATTTCCGATGATGGTGAGAACCAAAGCAACAACAAAGGCCGGATAAGAAGGCGCCAGGGCCATCCAGCCCATGCCAGCGACAAACAGGCACAGCCCAAACAGCATGCCGGTTTTGCGCCCGCGACTGTCGGCAATCGAGCCCAGAAAAGGCCCAAAGACCCCGGAAGCTGAACGCAGAGTAAGCGCCAGTGAGATCATCGGCAAACTGACCCCCAGCCCGCGGCTGAATACCGGCAGCAGAGGATACACCATGCGCACGCCTGTGTTGACCACGGTGCGCGCTACAATGATGACTGGGATCAGGAAGGCCAGGCTTTTTTTCAATGCTGCAGAGGGGGATTGAGCAGGTGGTCAGGATTCGTTTCCATGCTGGGATGCCTCAATCTGGCTTATTCTTGAAATACGAATCAAGGTGTAGAGCCAGCCGGGTTGAATCCTTGGGTGGCTGTTTTCATCTGCGATGGGGTGCCAGCCTTGGGCGTTTTTGTCGGGGGAGGTGTATTGGTGATGGTCGACGTAGATGTCGGCGTTAATGATGCAGTGGCCGTCATGGTAGCTGTGGCTGTAGGCGTGGCGGTCGCAGTGGCGGTAGCCGTTGCGGTTGGGGTGGGTGTGGCAGTGCTCGTTCTGGTCGGGGCTGGCGTGGCTGAGGCGGTTGCAGTGGGTGGTAAAGGGGTCGGAGTGGATGTGGCAGGAAACAGCCGCCCAGGCGCCAGGGTGTTATCAACCCACAGGCCGAGCAGGGCAATCGCCACCACCATCAGCCCAACCCAAACCGGCCAGAATCGCCACAACCAGGAGCGGCTGCGCTTGCGTCTGGAGTCCGGACGGCGCCGGGGTATCTCAACCGCCGAGGCGCTGTCCACCACCGTGATTGCCGGGCCGATTGGGGTGGCTGGCTGGGATGGCATTTGTGGGATGGCGACCTCTGGCTGCGGCTCGGCCTGCTGACCCGTCTCTGGATGGATTTGTTCAGCGATCTCGCGCCTTGCTTTCTCTAACGCTTCCAGGCGGGCAGCTTCCTCGGCTTGTTGGCGAGCATTCTCATCCGCTTCGCGCCGGGCGCGGACTTCGTTCTCGCGCCAGGCGTGCACTTCCTCCTTGGCGGCCTGCAGAGCAAGCCTTTCGGCCTCAGCGGCAAGTTCGCCCACGGTGGGGTATCGATGGCGCGGTTGAACAGCCAGGGCAGGGGCGAGGGCTGCTGCGGCTGGCCGCGGGAGCGCTGATAGTCCAGCGCGCACCTGTTCTTTGATCTGCTGAGGTTGGTTTTCTTCAGTCTGTGTTTGCTGGGTCAGATCGCCGAGCAGGGGCTGGTTGCGCAGCGCTTCCGCCCAGGTGCGGGCCAGGGCATACTGGTCGCTGGCTGGAGAGAAAGGCTGGTTCTGCCAGATTTCAGGCGCCAGATAAGCGGGCTCCCTGATCAGCAAACCCGCCTGACGTAGGGCATTGGCTAATCCGAAATCAGTAATCACCGCTCCCAGGTCGGGGCTGAGCAGGATATTCTGTGGGCGGATATCTCCATGAATCCAGCCCCGGGCATGGGCAAAATCCAGCCCCTGACAGGTGTGCTTCAGCAGTTCCAGGGCTTGCTCCCAGGGCAGCGGCCCAGAGGCTCCCAGCACCCTGACCAACGAGGGCCCATTCACATAACGCTCAGCAATATAAGCTAGGCCCTCCGCTTCACCCACCTCCCAGGTCCAGGCCAGGTGGGGATGCACCAGGTCGGCGGCCAGCATAGCCTGCTGTAAGAAATTGGTCACCGACTTCAGGCCGGTCAACAGATCGGGTTTGAGCACTTTCAGGGCTACCGTGCGTTTCCGCACTGGATCAGTTGCCTGGTATACATCGCAATAGCGGCCGCTGCCCAGGTGGCCTTCAATATGGTAATAACCGATTTGCTGAGGAGCGGTCATGCCTTATCCGGGATTCGGAAAAAGACCTGTCATTTTAACATTGGGATATTAATGCCATGTCGCTTTGCCGCGGCAATGGCTTCATCATAACCGGCATCGGCATGTCGCGCGATGCCCATGCCAGGGTCGGTGGTCAGCACCCGCTCCAGGCGCCGGGCTGCTTCGGGTGTGCCATCTGCCACGATCACCTGTCCAGCATGCTGGCTGTAACCAATTCCAACGCCGCCGCCATGGTGGAAGGATACCCAGGTCGCTCCGCCAACCGCGTTGATCAGCGCGTTGAGGATGGCCCAGTCGCTGATCGCGTCCGTTCCGTCGCGCATGCCTTCGGTCTCGCGGTTGGGAGAAGCGACTGAACCGGCATCCAGATGGTCGCGGCCGATCACGATCGGGGCTTTCACGATCCCTTTGGCTACCATTTCGTTGAACTTAAGACCGGCCCGGGAGCGTTCGCCATACCCCAGCCAGCAGATGCGCGCCGGCAGGCCCTGGAAAGGCACCTTCTGGCGGGCCATGCGCAGCCAGCGATGCAGGTGCTCATCCTGCGGGAATAGCTCCATCACCGCTTCGTCTGTGCGGTAGATATCTTCTGGGTCTCCCGATAGAGCCACCCAGCGGAACGGGCCTTTGCCTTCGCAAAACAGCGGGCGGATATAGGCCGGCACGAAGCCTGGAAAATCGAAGGCCTCGGCTACGCCATAATCATAAGCTCGCTGGCGCAGGTTGTTGCCATAGTCAAACACCTCTGCCCCTGCCTTCTGGAAAGCCAGCATGGCCTCCACATGGCGAGCCATGGATTTCATGGATAGACGCGCGTATTCCTTCGGGTCCGATTCCCGCAACGCTTCTGCTGCCACCACGCTCAAGCCGGATGGTACATAAAACAGGACATCATGGGCTGGGGTCTGGTCGGTGACGACATCCGGCGTTACCCCGCGCATGACCAGTTCCGGGTAAATATCGGCCGCGTTGCCGATCAGGCCGATGGATCGGGGGATCTGCCGTTCTTTGGCTTCCTCCACCAGGGTCATTGCTTCTTCCAGGGTATCTACTACCAGGTCGATATAGCCGATCTCATGACGGCGCCGGGCGCGCTCAGGATCTACCTCAACGACCAGGCCGACGCCCTCATTCATCGTAATCGCCAGAGGCTGGGCGCCTCCCATGCCCCCCAGCCCGGCGGTGAGCACGAATTTCCCTTTCAGCGAGTTCCAGCCGCGCTGGAGCGCCAGGGCGCCCAGAGTTTCATAGGTGCCTTGCAGAATCCCTTGTGTGCCGATGTAAATCCACGAACCGGCAGTCATTTGACCATACATGATCAAGCCCTGAGCCGCCAGCTGATCGAAGTGCTCCTGGGTAGCCCAGTGCGGCACCAGGTTAGAGTTGGCAATCAGGACGCGCGGGGCATCCGGGTGAGTTTTGAAAACCGCAACGGGTTTTCCAGACTGCACCAGCAGTGTTTCATCATCTTCCAACTCCCGCAGGGCTGCTAAAATTGCATCGAAGGCCTCCCAGCTGCGGGCTGCCTGTCCGCGCCCCCCATAAACCACCAGGTCTTGGGGGCGCTCAGCAACCTCAGCATCCAGGTTGTTTTGGATCATTCGGTAGGCGGCTTCTGTGAGCCAGGATTTACAGGTGAGTTGATTGCCGCGTGGGGCGCGGACGGTACGTGGTCCAGACATAGATTCCCTCCGATAGGATGAAAGATGCCTTCGAATCGAGCCCAAGCAGCCCGGCTCGTAAAGGCGTTTTCAGCTAATACATTTTCTTTTAGTTTACCATTGGACAGGCAGCCGTCAAGCCCGATCCACTCAGCTTCGGACAAGAGTTCGGACATTAGCAAAAATCAAATGAGCGAAGATCGATATAGCCAGAGAGACGATACGGTTCAGAGTAT
>JAFGQI010000109.1 GCA_016935755.1 Anaerolineales bacterium | reverse complement strand
TCACCAGATCAACGTGGGCGACATCACCGCCAGTGGCGGCAATGTTAATATTGCCGGAGGTGATATTCACCAGAGCATCGTCGGCGGCGTGAGCAGCGACCAGATAACGCAACGGTTCGCCATCGTCTATGCTGCTGCTGAGTCCCAGGTCAAACTGCGCCCGGATGAGCGAAACGACCTGAAGGCGGATATCAAGGAGCTGGAAGATGCGGCTAAAAAGGACACCCCCCCAGACGAAAGCTACCTGGCCCGCCGCCTGCGCAGCATACAGCGCATGGCGCCCGATATCCTGGATATGATCATCGCCACGTTTGGCGGGCCAGCCAGTGTAATTGTCACCACCATCAAAAAGATCGCTGAGAAGGTGAAGCAAGAAACCAAATCACCCGCCAAATGAGGAGCCTGTTATGAGCGACCAGCCCGACCTGCAAACCGAACTTGCGAAGATTGACGCCCTGCTTCAAGGGCTTGAGGCTGCGCTTTCCGGTGAGGAGTTGGAAGCCGCCCGAAAGCCACTGCTGGCGCGGCGCGCTGTGCTGGTGGGTCTTCAGGCTGGTGGGGACGCAGTAACCAGTGTAAAACGGGCGGTGACGGCAGGGAATATCACGGCCAGTGGCGGCAATGTGAACCTGGCTGTCGGTGACATCTACCAGCATTTCAACGCGCCCCCGCCCGGGGCAGATCCGAAGACTCTGCGCGAAGCCTACCTGAACTGGGTGCTGGAGCAGGTTAGCCGCCTCTCATTGGCCGGGATCGACCCCAAAGCCGCCAGCGAAGCTGAGGCTTACCTCAGCCTGGGGGCAGTATACACTGCCCTGTTGACCCAGTCGGTGGAACCCCTGGAAGGCCAGGATAAGTCAGAGCGCCAGATGTCGCCCGAACGGGAAAAACCACGCCTTTCGGCCCTGGCACAGTTAGACCGCCACGCCCGCCTGGTGCTGTTGGGTGACCCGGGCAGCGGCAAGAGCACGTTTGTCAACTTTGTCGCGCTGTGCCTGGCGGGGGTCGCTCTGGGGAGGGACGACGCCAACCTGGATCTTTTGCGTTCACCCCTGCCGCCCGACTCCAATGAGCGCGATGAGAAGAAGCAGCCTGAACCGCAACCCTGGCGCCACGAGGCGCTGCTGCCAGTGCGGGTGGTGCTGCGCGACTTTGCCGCCCGCGGCCTGCCCGAACCCGGCCAGCCAGCCAACGCTAAACACTTGCTGGACTTCATCAAGGCCGAGCTGGATGCCGTTGCGCTGGGAGAGTATGCCGACCATCTGATCAAGGAACTGCGCCAGCAGGGCGGGCTGTTGCTGCTGGACGGGCTGGACGAGGCGCCTGAAGCGCAGAGTCGCCGGGCGCAGATCAAGCAGGTAGCCGAAGCCTTTGCCGGGGCTTTTCCAAAGCTGCGTATCCTGGTGACTTCGCGCACCTATGCCTACCAGAAGCAGGATTGGCGGCTGAATGGCTTTCAGGAAACCGTCCTGGCGCCTTTCAGCCCTGGCCAGATCGACCAGTTTGTGGAGCGCTGGTACGCCCATATCGCCATCCTGCGCAAACTAAACCCCCAGGATGCCCAGGGGCGGGCCGAACTGCTCAAGCGCGCCATCCGCGCCAGCGACCGCTTGCAGGGATTGGCTGAACGCCCGTTGCTGTTGACCCTGATGGCTTCGCTGCACGCCTGGCGCGGCGGTTCGCTGCCTGAGCGGCGGGAAGAACTGTACGCCGACACCGTGGACCTGCTGCTGGACTGGTGGGAAAGCCCCAAGGTGGTGCGTGATGGGCGCGGCCAGGTCATCGTCAGCCAGCCGGGTCTGGTTGAATACCTGCGCCTGGATGACCGTCAGAAGCTACGTCAGCTGCTGGATGAACTGGCCTATGATGCCCACGGCGCCCAACCCGACCTGCAGGGCACCGCCGATGTCGCTGAAGCCGCACTGATCGCCGGGCTGACCCGCATTAGCAACAACCCCGACCTGCGCCCGGCCCGCCTGGTGGAGTACCTCAGCCAGCGCGCTGGCCTGCTGGTGCCGCGCGGTGTGGGCGTGTATACCTTTCCGCACCGCACATTTCAGGAATACCTGGCGGCTTGTCACCTGACCGATCATGATTTCCCTGAAAAAATCGCTGAACTGGCCTGCCAGGATTTCAATCGCTGGCGCGAAGTGGCCCTGCTGGCTGGGGCTAAAGCTGCCCGCGGCACTTCTTCAGCCGTCTGGGCTTTGGTGGATGCGCTGTGTTATGCTGATGTCACGCCGGGCGCCGCCCCAGGAACGCTGTGGGGGGCGCACCTGGCCGGGCAGGCCATGGTAGAAAGCGGGAACCTGGGTATGGTCAGCGAGCGCAACTTCCCTAAACTCGAACGGGTGCGACGCGGGTTGGTGCAGGTGCTGGGCTCGGATCTGCCGGCGGTTGAGCGCGCCGCTGCAGGGCGCAGTCTGGCGAAACTGGGCGACCCGCGGCCAGAGGCGATAGCCTGCGAGCAGATGCAGTTCTGCTTTGTGCCTGCCGGGCCGTTTTGGATGGGTAGCAAGGAGGAACAAGACCCGCAAGCCGATGATGATGAAAGCCCGCTTCATGAAGTAGATCTGCCGGCATTCTGGATGGGTCGTTACCCGGTGACCCAGGCTCAATTCGCCGAATTTGTGGTCGCTGGCGGCTATCGCGAGGAGCGCTATTGGGAAGAAGCGAAAACACACGGGTATTGGAGTACTGAAGGTTTCAAGGGCATATGGGATGATTCCGCACGCTTGAAGCCAGATCGTTATGGCGAACCCTTCGATTTGCTCAACCACCCGGCTGTTGGCGTGTCGTGGTACGAGGCGCTGGCTTTCGCCCGTTGGCTGGGCGAGCAGCTTGGCAGAGCGGTGAGGCTACCGAGCGAGGCCGAGTGGGAAAAGGCTGCCCGTGGCGGGATCGATCTGCCGCCTGCGCCCCTGGTGCGCAGTCTGGATGCAGGGTTTGATCTGCCTAAAATCGCTTTACAGCTCAACCTGCAGCCACAGCGCATTTATCCATGGGGTAACAAACACGACCCGAACCAGGCTAACTATGATGAAACCGGCATTGGCGCTACCAGCGCAATGGGTTGCTTTCCCGGCGGCGCGTCGCCGTATGGGGTGCTGGACATGAGCGGCAATGTCTGGGAATGGACGCGCAGTTTAAATAAAGACTATCCTTACAGGCCACAGGATGGACGAGAAGAATTAGGGCAGACTGGCGCCCGGGTGCTGCGTGGCGGTTCGTTCCTCAATGTATCCAGGCACGTGCGCTGCGCCTTCCGCTGCAGGGACATTCCGGACCACTTCCTCAGGAGCGGCGGCTTCCGGGTGTGTCTCCCCCATCTGCCGCAGGCATGACTCTGTACTATGGGCGCTGCGCAGCAGCGGGCTCTGACTCTCTGTTGCTCTGAATCCCCTTCCGCCCTGCGGGCGGTCGAGTTTTGAAAATCTGGGCAGCCTGGCATGAAACCTGCACCATTCACAGCATGAACCAGGCTGAAATGCCCATCTTCACCCGCACGTTTGACTTCCTGACCTGGCTGCTGCCGGTCACCAACAACTTTCCACGCGCCCATCGCCAGACAGCCACACGGCGCCTGCTGGAGGCGGCCTTTGACCTGCGCGAGCGGCTGGAAACCGCCAACACCGCCAGCGGCGCGACCCGCCTCTTGCTGCTGCGCCAGGCCGACCTCGATCTGGGCCGGGTACGCCTGTACCTGCGCCTGGCGGTCAAATGGGGCTGGCTCAAGCCGGGCCAGTACCAGCACGCCGCCGGGATGACGACCGAAATCGGGCGTCTGCTGGGAGGTTGGATTAAGGTCACGCAGGAGTAATCGCACTTTACCAACGGTTAGACGCGGTGGATAACCACCGCCGATAACGGGGATACGCCCACAGGCATGCCCGGGTGCTGCGTGGCGGTTCGTTCAACAATGAATCCAGGAACGTGCGCTGCGCCTACCGCAACAGGAACAATCCGAACAACTTCAACAGGAACAACGGCTTCCGGGTGTGTCTCCCACATTTTTTATCAGCAATTTTATGCTCCTGGCGAACTGCCGGAATTGCGGCGCGGCATCTGCTTCACCGCCGAGGCAAAAAAATGGCGGGGTGTGTCCCTGGCTGATCCCATCCCGTCTGTGGCTCCCCGGTGTCGGGGTGAGATCAGGCGAATAACAACCGGCCCTATGCCCTCGGTCTGTCCCTGGCTTAGGGCCATCTTTTTATTATGTATTCACACCTCTGTTCCTGGGATAATCTGCTTCTGGCCTATCGCAAGGCCAGCAAAGGTAAGCGCGGTCACCCAAACGTGGCTGCCTTTGAATACCGGTTGGAGGATAACCTGCTGGCGCTGCAAGACGAATTGCGTAGCTTCGGCTACCAGCCCGGGTCGTACAATAGCTTCTACATCCACGAGCCCAAGCGCCGCCTGATCTCCGCCGCGCCCTTTCGCGACCGGGTTGCGCATCACGCCCTGTGCAACCTGATCGAGCCGATCTTCGAGCGTAGCTTTATCGATACCTCCTTCGCCAACCGCAAGGGCAAAGGCACCCACCGGGCGCTGGATTACGTCCAGCAAGCTGCACGCCGCCACCGCTACATCTTACAGTGCGATGTGGTGCAATTTTTTCCAAGCCTGGATCACCAGATATTGAAAACCATCCTGGCCCACAAGCTGAGCGACCCGGGTGTTTTGTGGCTGTGCGACCAGATCCTTGCCAGCGGCGCTGGTGTGCTGGAAGGGCAGTATGAGATGGTCTGGTTCCCCGGTGACGACCTACTGGCCGGTCTGCGCCCGCGCAGTTTACCCATTGGAAACCTGACCAGCCAATTTTGGGCGAATGTGTTTTTGAACGGCTTCGACCATTTTGTACAGCGCCAGCTGCGCTGCCCGGCCTATGTGCGCTATGTGGATGATGTTTGCCTGTTTGGCGACGACAAAGACCTGCTGTGGCAGTGGAAAGAACAGATCGAGGCGCGGTTAGCCAGTTTGCGCCTGACAATCCACCCTGGCGCCCATCCCCGCCCGGTGAGTGAGGGCTTCCCATTTTTAGGATTCGTCATATATCCTAACAGGCGCAGGCTGAAGCGGCGCAAAGGCATCCACTTTCAGCGTAAACTGCGCCGCCTGCTGGAAGGGTGGGCGGGAGGGAAAATCCCCTTTGAGCAGGTGGACGCCAGCGTGAAGGGCTGGGTGAACCACGTACGCTATGGCAATACGACCGGTCTACGTAAGGCTGTACTGGGGCAAAACCTGGCGCTGTGGCTTAAAAAATAACGGATTTGACTGTGAGATGCCCAAAATATTTTAACTCGACCGCCCGCAGCATGGAGGGCTCTCAAAGTGCTAAAGCTGCTCCGATACCTGGTCTCCAGCGGGGAGTTTGGTCTGGCCAGGATCACGTGATCCAAATGTTGGGTCCTGTCCGTTCACAGTGCTCTCAGGGTAGATCCTCGCCCGGAACCTTCACCGCCAGGTCATCGAAACGGGCAAAATGGCGCCGGTCGAAGGTGCAAGCCGCGGACAAACCTTCCTGGCGCATCCAGGCCACGTTATAGGCATCGATGAAATCCACGTTCTTCTCCACATGCCATAGGATGGCTTGCAGGGCCAAGTCCCCGTCAGCGACTTCCAGGCCGGGAGTGTTGAAGATAGCCAACACACGCTCCTGGGTTTGCAGGGGAGTGAGCCGGTAGAAGGATTCCAGTGTCCAGACGATTTCAGCGATCACCATGGCGTTCGTCACCAGGGTGAGCTGGCCCCGGGTGGCAGCTTGCAGCACCTGCTCGAAGGCATCAGCCTGGTCAGGCAGATCATTCGTCAGGTAGCGCAGGAAGAGATTGGTATCCGCGAAGAGGCGCTCACCGTTCATCTCGAGCGCCCTTCCGAATGCCAGCCCCCAGCACCTGTTGGCGGATTTTCTCGAAATCTTGTACTTCAGTCACGGGCACACTGCCGCGCAGTTCGAGCAGGGTCTGTGTCAGGGGACGGATAAGGATATGATCGCCCTGGGAGACGATGACGATCCGGTCACCCTCCCGGATGCCCGTTTGCCGCCGCACCTGGCTTGGCAGGGTGATCTGCCCGCGCCGACCGACTTTGGTGGTGATCATGATATTTCTTCCTCTTGAGAGATTGTTGGATGATAACCGGTTTGACTGATTTAATTGAAATCATCAGTCAAAAAAATTATATCCGTTATAGTTGCCATTGTCAATCGTTTACCGTTACCGCCCGCTATTCTAGTTGGGCATGTCCAAAGAAAGTCGGTTCATCGCCACAGGGAAGGCAAAATCGCGCTTGACGAGTCAGCAATAAAGAGTATAATCCCCCTCAGAATTTGCGCACCCCCTTGGGCGGTGCGCGCTTTGTTTAAGCACTAGCAGCGCACGTAACCTCCTGCCGCGCGCCATCCAATCGGGTGGTGCGCTTTTTTTATT
>JAFGQI010000108.1 GCA_016935755.1 Anaerolineales bacterium | reverse complement strand
GGCTCGCGGCAGGATGATCTGCAGCGCCTGTACTGCTCGCGCGACTGGGGGGAGACGCAGGCCATCCTGGCTCGCTACAGCATCCGCTATGTGTTTGTTGGCGCGCTGGAACGATCCGCTTACCAGGCTGAGGCCAACTGCCCGCACGGCCTGGTCGAAGCCAAATTTATCCGCTATCTCAGCATCGTTTTCCAGCAAGGCGCGATTACGATTTACGAATATAATAACCTCAAATGAACTCACGCCGATTCACATTCGAAACTGCCCTCTATCTGCTGGCTTTCATCCTGGCCCTGCTGGTCAGGCTGTACAACCTGGGCGCCGCTCCGCTTTCCGACAGCGAGGCCGCCTGGGCGCTCCAGGCGCTGCAGATCGCCTGGCCCGGCGACGCTGAAACCATTCCATCCTTCGGGCCGCAGCCCGCCTATATCATCCTGACCGGGATCAGCTTTGCCCTGCTGGGCGCTTCGGATGCTGTCGCCCGGCTGTGGCCCGCTTTGGTGGGCGCACTGCTGCCCTGGCTGCCATTTTTCTTCCGGCGCGAGCTGGGCCAGCCAGCAGCCTTGATCCTGGCTTTCGGCCTGGCCCTCGACCCTGGGCTGGCAGCTTCCTCCCGGCTGGTGGGCGGCCCTGGCATGGCGCTGAGCTTCAGCCTGCTGGCGCTGGGCGTCTGGCAGGCGGGGAATGCCATCCTGGCTGGCGTCCTGCTGGGGCTGGCGCTGCTCTCCGGCCCGACCGCGCTGCCCGGCCTGCTCAGCCTGGGGCTGACCTGGGTGATCTTCAAGCTGGGCAGAAAACCCGCCCAAAGCGACCCGCCCGCGCCAGCGCATAAAAACGCGCTGGGCCTGGTTTTGACCACCGCCGGGATCACGATCTTGCTGCTGGGCACACTGGCTTTGCGCTATCCCCAGGCCCTCTCGGGTTGGGCGGCGACTCTCACCAGCTACCTGGCCGGTTGGGCTGACCCGTCCGGCGTGCCCGCTTGGCGGCTGCTCCTGGCGATGCTGGTGTATACGCCAGCGCCGCTGATTTTCGCTGGACTGGGCATTGTCCGCTGGCTGTACAGACCAGAAAAACCGGTGGGAGCAGGCAGGGCCTTATTCCTGCAGTCCATCGTCTGGGCCTTGCTCAGCCTGGTTCTGATTCTGGTCTACCCGGGGCGGCAGGTGGCAGACAGCGCCTGGATCCTGACCGCTTTGTGGGTTCTGGCAGCCCAGGAGCTAGTGCATTACCTGCCGGAGGCAAAAATCAGCCCGATCTCGCTGATCCAAGGCGCGCTGCTCCTGCTGATGGGGGCTTTGTTCTGGGCCACCCTGCTGTCCACCAGCGATATCCAGGCCGTGGGCGAGTTCTCCTGGAATATCGTCCGCCTGGGCATGCTGTTGGGCATCCTCCTGCTGGGCGTGGTGACCACCATCCTGGTATACCTGGGCTGGTCAGCCAGCATCAGCCGGGATGGGCTGATGCTCGGGGCGGCCTGCCTGCTGGTCATTTATTGCGCCTCCAGCCTGTGGGGCGCGACCCAGCTGCGCCCCAACAGCCCGGCAGAGCTTTGGAGCCCCACCCCCACCACCGTCCAGGAGCGGCTCTTCGTCTCCACCCTGCAGACCCTGTCCAAACAGCAGACGAGTTTGCCCAACACGCTGGAAATTGCCTGCCTGGTGGATGCGCCTTCCATGCGCTGGGCGCTGCGGGATTTCGATCGGGCGCACTTCGTCAGCGGGCTGCCCAGCGATGAGATGCCCGCCGTGGTGCTCACCCGCCAGGAGCAGACCGCCCCCACCCTGACGGCGGCTTACCGCGGCCAGGATTTCATCTGGTGGGCTTACCCTGGCTGGACAGGCGCCCTGCCGCCGCAGCTGGTCGAGTGGCTGACCTTCCGGATCGCCCCCCTGCAGGAGCAGCAGATCATCCTGTGGGCGCGCAGCGACCTGTTCCCTGGCGGCGAAGATGAATGAAGAAAGGAAACCCGGCCGGATGACGATACCCGAAACGATCGCCATTGATGGGCCAGCCGCCTCGGGCAAATCCACCCTGGGCAAGCGGCTGGCGGACGCCTTTGGCTATCTTTTCTTTGATACCGGGGTGATGTACCGGGCGATCACCCTGGTCGCCGGTCAGAAAGAATTAGATCTGCGCGACGAGGCAGGCGTATCCGCCCTGGCTGAAAATACCGAAATCGATGTCCAGAACCCCTCCAGGGAGGATGGGCGCAACTGCGATATCCTGGCCGACGGGCAGGATGTGACCTGGCAGATCCGCCGCCCGGAGGTGGAAGCCAATGTATCGCTGGTCTCCTCCTACCAGGGGGTGCGCCAGGCGCTGACCGAGCAGCAGCGGCGCATCGGCCTGCGCGGCAGGGTGGTGATGGTCGGGCGGGATATCGGCACGGTAGTGCTGCCTGAGGCGCAGGTAAAAATTTACCTGGATGCCTCGGCGGAGGAGCGCGCCCGGCGGCGCTGCCTGGAATTGACGCTGCGCGGGGAACCGGCCTGTTATGAAGAAATCCTGGCTGCCATGCGGGAGCGCGATCGCTTCGATTCGACCCGCCAGATCGCTCCGCTGCGCCCGGCTGAGGATGCGATCATCCTCAATTCTGATGGCATGGACGCCGACCAGGTGTTTGAAAACACAAAAATAATTGTAGAAACCAGACTAAGCGCAGATCATATTACAGATGAGCGCTCCTGAATACCGCCTCCCGCTTCACACCCGCCTGCTGCGCTGGACCCTGCGCCCCATCTTTCGCCTGATCTTCCACCTGCTCAGCCAGGTAGAGATCACCGGGCGCGAGCATGTGCCTGAAAAAGGCCCTTACCTGATTGCAGTCAATCACGTTTCTCTTTTCGAAGCCCCCTTCATCATCGCCTTTTGGCCGGTCGCCCCCGAAGGCGCTGGCGCGGTCGAGATTTGGTCCAGGCCGGGGCAGTCCATCCTGGTGCGGCTGTACGGCGGCATCCCCGTCCATCGCGGCGAATATGACCGCCAGCTGATCGACACCCTGCTGAGCGTGCTGCGAGCGGGGAAACCCCTGCTGATCGCCCCGGAGGGCGGGCGCTCGCATACCCCCGGGATGCGCCGCGCCCTGCCCGGCGTGGCCTACCTGATCGACCTGGCCCAGGCGCCGGTTGTGCCGGTGGGGATCGCCGGGGCGACGGATGATTTCTTGCAGCGCGCCCTCCATTTCAAGCGCCCGCGCATCCAGATGCACATTGGGCCGCCGCTGACCCTGCCGCCGATAAATGGCAAGGGCGAAGAACGCCGGGCTGCCCGCCAGCGCAACGCGGATATGATCATGGAACAGATTGCGGCGCTGCTGCCAGCGGAATATCGCGGCGTTTACCAGGCTGCGCCAGAGGAGACAGATACCCGTGGATGAGGCCGAGCAAAAACCACACCAGTCGTATTCCTACGATCACGCTCGCCTGGAAGGCCGCCGGCGCTTCCTGCGCTTTCTGATCAGATACATCGGCGTGCCGCTGCTGGCGAAGATAGACCAGGTAGAAGGCCTGGAGAATGTCCCCGCCAGCGGCCCGGTGATCGTGATGATGAACCACATCGCCTTCGTCGATTCGCTCCTGACGCTGCACCTGCTCAAGCGCAATATCGTCCCGCTGGCAAAGATCGAAGTGTACGAATACCCGGTGGTGGGGATCTTCCCTCGCTTGTGGGGGGTGATCCCGGTGCGCCGCGAGGAGGTCGACCGCCAGGCGATCCAACAGGCGCTGACGGTGCTGAAAGCTGGTGAAATGATCCTGGTGGCGCCCGAAGGGACGCGCGGCAAGAGCCTGCAGCGCGGCAAAGAAGGCGTGGCTTATCTTGCCAGCCGCTCCGGCGCGCCGGTGCTCCCCGTAGCCATCGAAGGCACCCCGGGCTTCCCGGCGCTGCGCTTCACCAAAGCCTGGCGCGGCCGAGGCGCCCATTTTCGCTTCGGAAAGCCTTTCCGCTTTCGGGCGGAGGCCCGCCGGGCCAGAGGCGAAGAGCTGCGCCAGATGACCGACGAAGCCATGTATATCCTAGCAGCCATGCTGCCCCCCCACCTGCGGGGGGTGTACAGCGATCTCTCCCAGGCCACGCAGGATACGATTGAAAGGCCAGGATAGAGCCGGAATGATGCTATAATTTAGACGGTTCCATGGCATAAGTTTTGCAACCTATCCTTTTATGACACCTATTTTCACCCTCCTCTCCAACGCCCCGTATCCTGGATACCCGCAGGGTTGGATGGGTTGGTTGAGTCTGTTGGTCTTAGCCGGTGTGATCGTTGTGCTGCTGATCAAGTGGCGCAGCTACAACCGCCTGTCCGAACCCCACCAGCGCAGATGGTTGATCATTCTCTTGCTGGCCGCGCCGGTTGCCAGCCTGTTCCTGGGTTTGCAGCTTCCCGCCGGAAGAACCCTGCCCCCTCCCGAAATCCACCTGGATACACCCGGGGCAGTGATCATGATCTTTTCAGCGCTGCCCTGGATGCTGGCCGCGGGCATTCTCGGCCCGCTGCCCGCCACAGCCATCGCCCTGCTCACCGGCATCCTGCGCTTTCTGTGGAGCACTCACAGCCCCTTCACAGGCCTGGAACTGGCTTTGCTGGCGGTGCTGTTCAGCGCGGCGGTATGCCAGCGCTATCGCACCACGCTCTTCCGACTGCTGCGCCACCCGCTGATCACCGCGCTGTTATTAATGACGATCTATCCGCTGATTGAGCTGACCCTGATCGTGGTCAATTCGCGCGGCATGCTGGTCAACCGGTTGGACTATGCCCTCTCGAACCTGCCCGGGGCGACCCTGGCGCTGGGGGTAGAGCTGGTCATTGCCGCCATCATCTGCGAAATCATCCTGCGGGTAGCGCCCGCCACCTGGATCACAGCCACCCATCTCGAACCTTCCCCAGCCGAAAAAAGCCTGCAAACCCGCTTCCTGGTCTCCATGGCGCCGCTGGCGCTGATCCTGATCCTGACCCTGATGGTGGGCGATTGGTATATCGCCGGAAACGCCGCCCGCCTGATGCTCAAAGCGCGCATGGCCAATGCGGCCGATATCGCCGCTAAAAATGTGCCCTATTTCCTGGAAAGCGGGCAAAGCCTGATCACCCAATTATCCCTCGATCCGCGGCTCCTTTCCAGCCGCCCGAACGAGCTGTATGCCGTCCTGGCGGAGCAGATTAAGACCGTGCCATTCTTCAGCCAGTTGGCGGTCATCGATCGCACCGGGAACCTGGTGGCGGCTTATCCGAGCGATGATTACACCGGCAAACAGGCCCCGATCGAAGAGCAGCTGGGCATACAGCTGGCGCTGAACAATGAGATTCCCTACCAGACCTTTACCATCCCGCCCGCCGCGGGCCAATCCACGGCCCAAATCTCCTTTGTGGCGGCTCTGTTCGGCAGCAACGGATCGGTGCAGGGCGTTCTGGTTGGCCGCAGCGACATGAAAACCAACCCGATCACCAAACCTGTCCTGGCCAGCCTCAATAACCTGGCTGACTCAGGAGGCCAGGGGTTCTTGCTCGATGAAAATGGGCGCATCCTGGTGCACCCGGATCCGAACCTGGTGATGACGGTCTATGATGGGCGGATCGAACCAGAACCCGCCTTCTATGATGGCACCGCGCCGGACGGAACCCGCCAGATGGTGTATTCCCAGCCAGCCGAAGGGCGCCCCTGGTCGGTCATCCTGACCGTGCCAGCCAGCAGCGTCCAGCAGCTGGCCCTGGATATCGCCACTCCCCTGCTCGGCATGATCCTGCTGCTCTCAGTGATTTCGATCATCATCTTGCGCCTGGGCGTGGGGATGGTGACCAGCAACCTGCAGAACCTGGCTTCAGAAGCCGGTCTGCTGGCTGAGGGCCGCCTGGACCAACCCCTGCCCGTCGATGGCGAAGATGAGGTGGGCTACCTGCGGCGCGCCTTCGAGCAGATGCGCGTCAGCCTGAAAGCGCGCCTGGATGAGCTGAACCGCCTGCTGGTGGTCAGCCAGGGCGTGGCTTCCAGCCTGGAAATTTCCGAGGCTGTCCAGCCTGTGCTGGAGGCGGCCCAGGCCAGCGGGGCAAGCATGGCGCGCGTGGTGCTGACCCCCTCGGTGGTGCCCGAGCTGGACGGCGACTCATCTACGCCGATCAGCTTCACCACCGGCCCAAGCCAGCAGCTGTATCATGAGCTGGATGAGCAGATTCTGGCTCTGACCCGCCAGCAAGAGCGCCTAGTGCTGCCCAATCTCAACCGGCCGCGCCTGCTCAACTTCACACCTGGAGCGCCCAGACCAGAGTCCATTATCGCCATCGCCTTGCGCCACGAGAATCTATATTATGGCGCCCTGTGGATGGCCTATGACCAGTCGCATGCCTTCTCGGAAGAGCAGGTGCGCTTCCTGGTCACCCTGGGCGGGCACGCTGCCCTGGCAGCCGCCAACGCCCGGCTTTTCCAGACCACAGAAATTGGCCGCCAGAGGCTGGCTGCCATCCTGGCCTCCAGCCCCGACCCCGTCCTGGTGACCGACCAGCGCGACTGCCTGCTGCTGGCAAACCCGGCCGCCTGGCAGGTGCTCGGGCTGGGGCGCGATACCGGCGAAGGCCAGCCTATCGACCAGGTAGTCTCACAAACCGATCTGCTCGACCTGCTGCGCTCCACCTCCGATGAAAAGCAGTCGCGCGAATTGACCCTGCCGGATGGGCGCATCTTTTTGGCGACCGCCACACCCGTATTGGCCGAAGGGCAGCGCATGGGGCGGGTATGCGTGCTGCGCGACGTGACCCATTTCAAGGAACTCGACGCGCTGAAATCCGATTTTGTCTCCACCGTCAGCCATGATCTGCGCTCCCCGCTGACGCTGATGCGCGGCTACGCCACCATGCTGGAAATGGTGGGGCAGCTGAACGAGCAGCAGACCAGCTATGTGCGCAAGATCATCACCGGCGTGGAGAGCATGTCGCGCATGGTTAACAACCTGCTCGACCTGGGCCGCATCGAGGCCGGGGTGGGGCTGCAGCTGGAGATGATCCAGGTGCAGGATGTGCTCGAGCGGGTGGTGGGAGCGATGCAGCTGCCTGCTGCCCAGAAGCGCATCCAACTGAATACCGAAATCCCCTACCATTCGGTTCCATTGATCGAGGCCGACCAGGCTCTGCTGCAGCAAGCGCTGCAAAACCTGATCGAAAACGCCATCAAGTACACCCGCCCCGAAGGGAAAGTGCTGGTGCGCGTGGATGTGAAGCCCATCGGCATGGTGTTCGAAGTGATCGACAGCGGGGTCGGCATCTCACCGGTGGATATGCCGCGCCTGTTCGAGAAATTCTATCGCGGGGCGCAGCAAGCCTCCAAGGATCAGCGCGGCACCGGGCTGGGGCTGGCGATCGTCAAATCGATCGCCGAACGCCACGGCGGGCGCGTATGGGCGGAGAGTCAATTGGGCAAAGGCTCCGTGTTTTACCTTGCCATCCCACTGCGGCAGCCCCGCCGCGAGCGAGAAATCTGAGAAGCTGCTTAATATTAGAAAGTGGGGCTTGACCAAATCGTATATCTTTCAGTATAATTCAAGGTCTGGATTAATTACCAACTAAAAGCGCCTGAACAATTCATGCGCTTGGTTTTGTTTGTCTGGTGAATTGCACATTTGTTCTAATTTTGCTGTCCCCCAAACATATCCTCTCGTACCGCTGCTGAGATTATTATCCGCATTAGGAGGCACATAAGCGTGGAAACCAAAGGATTATCCGCACTACGGATCAGTCTGGCTTCGCCTGAAACGATCCGAAGCTGGTCGTATGGAGAAGTGCTCAAGCCTGAGACGATTAACTATCGCCGCCTGCGTCCCGAAAAAGATGGTTTATTTTGTGAAGCGATTTTTGGACCGACTCGTGACTGGCAGTGTTATTGTGGCAAGTATAAAAACATCCGCTATAAGGGGATCATCTGTGACAAATGCGGAGTCGAAGTAACCCGTTCATCCGTGCGCCGCGAGCGCATGGGGCATATCGAATTATCTGCGCCGGTGGCGCATGTCTGGTATACCCGCCGCATCCCCTCCTATCTTGGCTTACTGCTGGATATTTCCCGCCGCAACCTGGACCGCGTGCTGTACTTTGCCCAGTATGTCGTCACCTACGTAGATGAAGAAGCGCGCCAGAAGGCTCTCAAACGGCTGGAAGACAAAATCACCGTGACCGAGCGCGAGCAGGCCGCTAAAATCAACTCGCGCATCGCCGAGATCAAAGCCGGTCGAGATCGCAGCCTGGCTGAGCTGACCCAGCGCCAGGCCGCCATCGAACAGCGCTATGACGAGCTGATTGCCGAGCAGCTGGAGCCGATCATCCAGGCCGGGCAGCGGCTGGAAACCACCCTGCGAGAGATGCTGGGCGAAACAGTCCGCACCACCATCCACTTCCCCGACACAGAGATCGTGATTGTCGAAGCCGGCGAGACGGTTGGCAATCCACACCTGACCAGCGTTCAAAAAGTGGTCAAGGAACGCCTGGAAGAGATGGAAAGCGGCCCCAAGAGCCAAAAGCAGCGTGAAATCGAACACATTCAGATGGAAAAAGAGAGGGTGCGCGCCGAGGCAGACTTGGGCATGGAGGATCTGCGCAGCCAGCTCGACGATCACGCCACCACGGCGCGGGATGAAAATGCACGCCTGCGCGATGAGCTGTTGGAGCTGCGCCCGCTGACCTTTATGGGCGAAACCCGCTACCGCGAACTGAAATCCCGCTGGGGTCAGGTGTTTCGCGCCGACATGGGCGCGGAGGCCTTCTACGATATCCTGCGCCGGCTGGATTTGGATAAGCTGGCGGAAGAATTATGGCACGAGGTGCGCACTTCGCGCAGCAAGCAGAAGCGCAGAAAAGCCACCAAGCGCCTGGGCGTGGTCGAGTCGTTCCGCCGTTCCGGCAATCGCCCCGAATGGATGGTAATGACCGTTCTGCCGGTCATCCCGCCAGACCTGCGCCCGATGGTGCAGCTGGACGGCGGTCGTTTTGCCACTTCCGACCTGAACGACCTCTACCGGCGGGTGATTAACCGCAACAACCGGCTGAAGCGGCTGCTGGAGTTGGGCGCGCCAGACGTGATCGTGCGCAATGAAAAACGCATGCTGCAGGAGGCAGTCGATTCCCTGATCGACAACTCCCAGCGCGGCAAAGCGCTCTCCCGGCGCGGCCGGCGCGAGCTGAAGTCATTGAGCGACATGCTCAAAGGCAAGAAAGGTCGTTTCCGCCGCAATCTGCTGGGAAAACGCGTCGACTACTCTGGCCGCTCGGTCATCGTGGTCGGCCCGAAGCTCAAGCTCTACCAGTGCGGCCTGCCGAAGAACATGGCTCTGGAGCTGTACCGGCCCTTCGTTATCTCGCGCCTGGTGCTGCATAACTATGCCGCCAACGTCAAAGGCGCCAAGCGTTTTATCGAGCGCAATCGTCCGGAAGTCTGGGAAGTGCTGGAAGAAGTGATCCGCGAACGCCCGGTGCTGCTCAATCGTGCTCCTACCCTGCACCGCCTGGGCATTCAGGCCTTCGAGCCGGTGCTGATCGAAGGCAGCGCCATCCAGCTTCATCCGCTGGTCACCACGGCCTTTAATGCAGACTTCGACGGCGACCAGATGGCTGTGCATGTGCCTCTTTCACAGAAAGCCGTGTTGGAAGCGCGCCAGCTGATGCTTTCTTCGCGCAACCTGCTCAAGCCCGCCGATGGCGAGCCAATTATCAGCCCGTCCAAGGATATGGTGCTGGGCGTGTACTACCTGACCAAAGTCGATGATATCCAACATCCTGGAGCAGGGCGCGTCTTTGCGGACGGCGATGAAGCTGAGCTGGCCTACCAGTTGGGCCAAATCCACATTCACGCCCGGATCCGCGTGCGCCTGACCACCTGGTACGATGACCAGGAGAACCGCCTGCCAGCCCCCGAGGAACGCCTGATCGAAACCACCGTAGGGCGGGTGATCTTCAATCGCGTCCTGCCGCCCGAGATGCGCTTTGTCAACACTATTCTCGATAAAGGCGGTCTGAGGGATTTGATGGCCAGCCTGTATGAAATCTGTGGAGAAGACAGCACCCCCGACATCGCCGATGCGATCAAAGATATCGGCTTCCAATATGCCACCCGCTCGGGCTATTCTCTGGCAGTCTCGGATATCTCCGTGCCGATCAACAAACCCGCCATCATCGAACAGGCGCTGCAGAACGAAGACGCCGTTCAGCGAGATTTTCGCCGCGGCCTGCTCACCGAGCAGGAGCGCAATGAGCGCGTGATCGAAATCTGGCAGCAAACCACAGAGCAAGTTGGGAATGAAGTCCGCCGAAGCATGGATCCAAATGGGAACCTGGCTGCCCAGGCCATCTCCGGCGCCACCAAGGGTGGTTTTGGCCCCATTTCCCAGCTGGCTGGTATGCGCGGCCTGATGGCCGACCCCTCCGGTCGCATCATTCCGCTGCCCATTCGTTCCAATTTCCGTGAAGGGCTGACCGCCTTGGAGTACTTTATCTCGACTCACGGCGCCAGAAAAGGCCTGGCAGATACCGCTCTGCGCACCGCCGATGCTGGCTACCTGACCCGCCGCCTGGTGGATGTGGCTCAGGATGTGATTATCAACGATGATGACTGCGAGACCCTGGAAGGGATCTGGATCCGCCGCAGCGATGACATCGCCGGTCAATCCATGGGCGTCCGCCTGTATGGGCGCCTGATCTGCGAAAACGTGGTCGATCCGCTGACCGGCGAAGTGCTGGCAGAGCGCAATGATGTCCTGGATCATGAATTGGTGCGGATCATCATGGCTTCTGGTGTGCAGGAAGTAAAAGTGCGCAGCCCACTCACCTGTGAGCTTACCCACGGCATCTGCACCCGCTGCTACGGCCTGGACCTGGGACGCGGCCGCATGGTCGAAGTCGGCTCAGCCGTAGGGATCGTGGCGGCTCAGTCCATTGGCGAGCCTGGCACCCAGCTGACCCTGCGCACTTTCCACACCGGCGGCGTCGCCGCTGGAGGCGATATCACCACCGGTCTGCCGCGCGTGGAAGAACTGTTCGAAGCCCGGAAACAGCCGAAAGGTGAAGCTGTGGTCTCCGAGATTGGCGGCGTGGTGCATGTGGTGCAGTCCGATCGCTACAGCGACCTGCGCCTGGCTAAAGTGGAACACAGCGAGATGATCAGCGATGAATACGTGATCCCTGAAGGCTGGCAGGTGGCTGTCCAGGATGGCGACCAGGTGGCCCAGGGCAATGTGCTTGCTCAACATGGCGATGATGCAACCATCGTCGCCCAAAATGCCGGGCGAGTGCGCCTCGAAGAAGACCAGGCCAACGGAACTGGCAGCGTCAAGGTGATTGTTTCATACGAATCTCGCCAGGATGTTGAGTACGATATTCCCTCCACGGCGCGCATGCTGGTCAAGGATGGGGATCATGTCGAAGCCGGTCAGGCGCTCACCGAAGGGTCACTGAACCCCCACCGCATCCTGCGCATCCAGGGGCGGCAGGCCTGCCAGATCTATCTGCTGACCGAGGTGCAGAAAGTTTATCGCTCTCAAGGCCAGAACATTCATGATAAACACTTCGAGATCATCATCCGCAAGATGATCTCCAAAGTGCAGGTCACGCGGCCAGGCGACACCAACTATCTGCCGGGCGACCTGGTTGACTACCTGGAGTTGAGGCGCGTCAACGACCAGCTGCTGTCCGAAGGCAAACGCCCCGCCAAGTTCATCGAAGCCCTGCTGGGGATCACGAAAGCCTCGCTGAGCACCGATTCGTTCCTTTCTGCCTCGTCATTCCAGCACACCATCAAGGTGCTGGCTGGCGCAGCGATCGCCTCCACCGAAGACCCCCTGTACGGGCTGAAAGAGAACGTCATCATCGGCAAGCTCATCCCGGCTGGTTCGGGCTTCGTGCGCGGTCGTTTTGCCAACGAAGAAGAAATGCAGAGAAGCGAGACGATGAGCATGTACCCTCGCCCATCCAGTGACGAGGAAGATGACATGCCCGATTTTGGATACAGCCTTTCAGATTATTAATCTTCTTGGAGGATGATGATGGCAGTACGCAATGCTGAAGCAACCTGGGAAGGCAGCCTGAAGGATGGCCGCGGCAGCATGAAATTAGGCAGCGGCGCATTTGAAGGCCCGTTCTCTTTTGCCTCACGATTTGAAGATGGCAGCGGCACCAACCCGGAGGAATTGATCGGCGCGGCTCATGCCGGGTGCTTCTCCATGGCGCTCAGCGCCGGGCTGGGCAAAGCTGGCTTTACCCCCAGCCGCATCCATACCAGGGCCAGGGTGACTCTGGGCAAAGTGGATGACAAGACCCGCATCACCGATATCCACCTGAGCCTCGAAGCTGAGATCCCCGGAATTGACCTGCAAACTTTTCAGCAGCTGGCTGAGGAGGCCAAGTCCGGCTGTCCGGTATCCGCCGCGCTCAGCGGGGTTAAGATCACCCTGGATGCTCGCCTGGTCTAAGATATCCCTGAAACGATGAGGATGTTCGATTAGACCATTTCGGAATTAATCACCGCCACAGATAGGGGCGCAGCAATCCTCGAGACCGCAGCAGATGGGGTCAACCAGGCGCTGCGCCCTTACTTTTGAGGCAGCTCTGCTGAGGAACTAAACCTGCGCCGCAGGCGTCTATTATTTTATGTCAAATCCCAACCTGGAAGATACCCAACCCCTCCGGCCCAAACCGGCTCCGCCGCCTGCGCCTGCCGGCAAACCCGGAACGCCCCAAAAATCCACCCCTCAACCGAAATCCCGCCGGTGGCTTTGGGCCGCTGCCATCCTGCTGGCTCTGCTGGTCGTGCTGGTATTCAGCGCCAGCGCCGGCTACCGTTCCGGGAAACAATCTTTCCTGGCCCAGTCCACCAGCCAGTCCAGGCTGACCCTGGAGGAACAGTATCTCCTGGCGCTCCAGGATTATGAGACCGGGCAGTATGAAGTCGCCCTGCAGCGTTTTAAATATATCCTGGAGATTGATCCATCCTATCCAGGGGTGACGGACAAACTGGCAGAGGTGATGGCTGTCCTGTATGTGACTGCCACGCCTTCACCCCTGCCCGCCACCAGCATGCCCACCCCAACGCGTGATCTGCGCCCGGTGGAGGATTTGTTCAAATCCGCCCAGGACGCCATCGCCAATCAGAACTGGGAGCAGGCCATCGATACCTTGATCTCCCTGCGCCAGGCTGACCCGAACTACCGCATGACCCGGGTGGACGGCTGGCTGTACCTGTCGCTGCGCAACCGGGGGATCAGTAAGATCACCAACCAGGCCAACCTGGGAGGCGGCGTCTATGATTTATCCCTGGCCGAGCGCTTTGGGCCGCTGGATGTCGAGGCCAACACCACCCGAGATTGGGCGCGAATGTATATGTACGGGCTGAGCTTCTGGGAAGTCGACCCCAAACAGGCGGTATTTTATTTTGGGCAGGTGGCCGCGGCGCTGCCATACCTGCGCGATGCCAGCGGCTGGACGGCGGTGGATCGCTATCGCGCTTCTCTGCTCCAATATGGCGATATCCTGATCGGCCAAAAAGCCTGGTGCGAGGCCATGACCCAATATGAGCTGGCCCTGGGCATCCGGCCGGACGCCGCCCTGCAAGAAACGCTCATCCAATTGACCGGGTTGTGCCTGGGAAGCACAGAAACCCCAGCCGTGAGCGGCACGCCGACTGAAACACCCACCCCCACCCTGCCCGGGCAGCCCTCCGACACGCCCACCATCACGACCAATCCGCCCACCGAAACGGTCACCTCGCAGCCGCCCACAACCACGACGGAACCTCCGACCGAAGCGCCGCCAACCGAGACGCCCACCTCCACGCCGACCGACACGGAGGCTCCTCCGCCGACCGATGCCTATCCGGCTCCATCGCCCATCTCGCCGTCTGGTCTATCCTCAGACGCCTCGCCCATCGGGGCAAATTGGGCCCTTCCGATCGCTGCCAGCCTGCAAGGCTTCTGGGCTGCGCTCCGACAGGCCCTGGAGGGATGGTTATGAGCAAGAAAATCTCCCTCGATCGAAAAACGCTGCTGCGCCTCGGACTGCCAGCCCTGATCGGCGCGATCATCCTGGTGGTAGGGATTGCCACGTATGCGGCTGCCCGCAGCCTGGCGCTCACCTGGGCCAGCAGCGGTGGGCTGCCGGTGCCTTCTTTTCTCCGGTACACACCCACTCCCGCTCTGGATGCGCAGGGCAACCCCATTCTCGAGACGCCCGAAGGGACGCCGGTCGCCATCGCGCCTTCGCTCAACCCCTGGGATGGCGCCAACCGGGTGACCGTGCTGGTGCTGGGCCTGGATGAGCGCGATTGGGGCGCCAGCGAGAACGCCTGGCGCAGCGATACGATGATCCTGCTGACCCTGGATCCGCTTACAAAAACCGCCGGGATGCTCTCCATCCCGCGCGATCTGTGGGTGGACATCCCCGGTTTCAAACATGGCAAGATCAACACGGCCTATTACCTGGGAGACGCCTACAAGCTCCCCGGAGGCGGCCCTGCCCTGGCAGTGAAAACAGTGGAGCAGTTCCTGGGCGTGCCGATCAATTATTACGCCCAGATCGATTTCGATGCTTTCGTGCGTTTCATCGATGAGATCGGCGGGGTTGAAATTGATGTGCCAGAGAAGATCACCATTGACCTGCTGGGGGGAGGCTTTAAGACCAAGAAAACCTTGAAGCCCGGGCGGCAGGTTCTGCCTGGCGAATGGGCGCTGGCTTACGCTCGCGCCCGCTATTCCGAAGGCGGCGATTTCGACCGGGCGGCGCGCCAGCAGCAGGTCATCATGGCGATCCGCGACCGCATGCTCAGCGCGGAGATGCTGACCAGCATGATCACCAAGGCCCCCGCCCTGTATAATGAGCTGGCCTCTGGCGTGCGCACCAACCTGAGCCTGGATGAAATCATCAAGCTGGCCCTGCTGGCTCAGAGCGTTTCCGAAGAAAATATCCAGAAAGGCATCATCGGCGAAAGCAGCGTGCTGTTCGGTTTCTCGCCGGATAACCTGAGCATCCTGATCCCTATCCCGGATAAAATCAACCTGGTGCGCGATCAGGTCTTCGCCTCTGCGGGCGCATTAGGGCCAGAAACGCCCGGCGCTGCCCAGGATCAGATGAAGGCCGAGGCCGCCAAAACTCAGGTCTATAACGCCAGCCGCAGCCCAGATATATTGTCCCGCACGGTGGATTACCTGCGCGGCCTGGGGGTGAATATCCTCCAGACGGGCGCCTCCGAGAATATCTACACCTCCACTACCATCATCGACCACACCGGCAACCCATTTACTGTAAAATATCTGGTAGACTTATTGCATATCCATCCCAGCCGGATCTACCTGAAGTACGATCCCAATAGCCCGGCGGATGTCGAAATCTACCTTGGTGATGACTGGGCCGCCCAAAATTCGCTGCCCTGAATAGGATGAGCTGAGATGTGTGGACGTTTTACCCTGACCGCCGACCCTGAACAGCTGCGCCAGGCCTTTTCCTGGTTGGGGATATCCCACGACACCACCCCACGCTACAACATCGCTCCCACGCAGCCTGTGGCCGTGGTGCCAAACGATGGCAAGAACCAGCTGGATTATTACCTGTGGGGCCTGATCCCCTCCTGGGCGAAAGACCCCCAGATCGGCAGCCGCATGATCAACGCCCGCGCCGAGACCCTGGCCGAAAAGCCATCCTTCCGCAGCGCCTTCCGCCGCCGGCGCTGCCTGATCCTGGCGGATGGTTTTTTCGAATGGCAGCAGGTTCCCGGTCGAAAAGCAAAACTCCCCATGTACATCCAGCTCAATTCACAGCAGCCCTTCGCTTTTGCCGGCCTTTGGGAGAGCTGGCATTCGCCAGATGGGTTGCGCATCCTATCCTGTACGATCATCACCACCCAGCCCAATGAGCTGATGCAGGGCATCCACAACCGTATGCCGGTGATCCTGCCCCCAGAGGCTTACCCGCTCTGGTTAGACCCCGGGGAACCTGCCGCAAGCGCCTTACAGGAGCTGCTGCGGCCATACCCCGCCGGAGAGATGCAGGCGCGGCCAGTATCCTATCAGGTGAACAACCCCGCCAACGACTCGCCTGAGTGCCTCGCTCCCAACGAACAATAAAACCATCCTCTTTTTACATAATGAACCGTTCATCCCTTACACGTTTTGCCTGGCTCTCTATTGCTGCGGCAATTCTAACCATCGGGCTGAAGGCGACAGCCTACAAGCTGACAGGCTCAGTCGGCCTGCTCTCAGATGCACTGGAATCTTTCGTCAACCTTGCTGGCGCGTTGATGGCATTAGCCATGTTGACCATAGCCGCCCGTCCAGCCGATGAAGATCATTTGTTTGGACATAGCAAGGCTGAATACTTTTCGAGCGGGTTCGAAGGGATGCTCATTTTCGTGGCTGCCGTAAGTATTGTCATAACGGCTGTTCAAAGACTGATAACTCCAAAACCACTGGAGCAGGTTGGAATTGGAATAGCGGTCTCCATTGTGGCTTCATTCGTAAACCTGGCTGTCGCGCTTGTCTTACGCCGCGCCGGGAAGCAGTATGGCTCAATCACCCTTCAGGCCGACTCACAGCACTTGATGACGGATGTGTGGACATCGGCGGGCGTGTTGGTTGGAGTTGGCGCGGTAGCCTTGACCGGCTGGGAACGGCTGGACCCGATCGTAGCACTGGTTGTTGCCGGTAACATCATCTGGTCAGGATTTCGGATCGTGCGGAGCTCAGTGTCGGGACTGATGGATACAGCGCTGCCTGTTGAAGAACAGAATATACTGCAAAAAGTATTAGACCAGTACCTGCAAACCGGGGTACAGTATCATGCGCTTCTAACTCGCCAATCAGGCGCGCGGCGTTTCATCTCTCTGCATGTGCTGGTTCCCGGTAAATGGACAGTCCAGCGAGGTCATAAACTATTGGAACGTATTGAAGCAGACATACGACATGCCTTACCGACTGCTACAGTGTTTACCCATTTAGAGTCGCTCAATGACCCGGCTTCTTGGGATGATCTGACTTTAGACCGGGGGGAAGAATCACCGGTCGATACTCCGAAAAATGGCCCCACCACCGTTTGATCTCCCCCATCTGGCGTAGTCAAAATTTCTCTGGCAGGGATAACTATTGAACATGCAGCCGGACACAACAGGACAAGCTTTTGAATCCGCTTACCTGAGTTTGCTGCCCAGTGGGGAGCTGCAGCAGCGCGCTTCTCTGGCACACGAGCACCTGGAAAAATGCGATGTGTGCGCCTGGGAATGCCGGGTGAACCGCCTGGCGGGCGTGCTGGGCGTCTGCCGCACAGGCGAGCAGGCGCGGGTGAGCAGCTATGGGCCTCATCATGGTGAAGAAGACCCCTTGCGCGGCTGGCGCGGCTCAGGCACAATTTTCTTCACCCGCTGCAACCTGCGCTGCCAGTACTGCCAGAACGAAGATATCAGCCAGACCGACGCCGGAGATCTAATAGAACCTGCAGAACTGGCTGAGATCATGCTGAGGCTGCAAAGTATGGGCTGTCACAATATCAATCTGGTCTCGCCCAGCCATGTTGTGCCGCAAATCCTGGCGGCAGTGGGGATCGCTGCCCAGGCCGGGCTGCGCCTGCCCCTGGTCTACAACACCGGCGGCTACGATTCACTCTGCATGCTGCAGCTGCTGGATGGTGTGGTGGATATTTATATGCCCGATATGAAGTACGCCAGCCCTCAGATTGGGCTGCATTACTCCAAAGTCCGCAAATATCCCGAGATCAACCAGGCTGCGGTGGGCGAGATGCACCGCCAGGTGGGCGACCTGGTGATTGACGAGCACGGCCTGGCCCAGCGCGGGCTGCTGGTGCGGCACCTGATCCTGCCCAATGGATTAGCTGGCACAGCCGAGATTGTGCGCTTCCTGGCTGAAAAAATCTCCAAAAACACCTATCTGAATCTGATGAGCCAGTATCACCCGGCCTACAACGTGCGCCAGTTCCCCAACCAGTTCCCCAAGCTGAGCCGGCCAACCCATCCACAGGAATATGAAGCAGCCGTCCAGCTGGCTTTGGAAGCGGGCCTGACGCGCCTGGATCATGGTTAGCCTTTACCTGCCATGCGCCTTTCCCGCCAACGCCTGCTGCGCTTGACCGCTTTCGCCCTGCTGGTCGGCCTGCTGGCTTATCTGGGAGTCAATGCAAGTTTAGCCTGGGCGTATGTTGATGCCCTGACCCACCCGGCCTGCCAGACAGATCCACCCCCGATCTCAGCGCTGCCGCCTCCGCAGGAGCATCTCCTGACCACCCGCGATGGGCTGGCGCTGCGCGCCTGGTATTATCCTGCTCAGAATGGCGCCGCCATCCTGGCGCTCGGCGGGCTGAACGGTTCGCTGGGCGAGCGGCTGCCTGAGATTTCTTTTCTCGTCCAGGCAGGTTATGGGGTCTTGCAAATCGACAGCCGCGCCTGCACCGCGCCCCCCGCGCCTGTCACCCTGGGCGCAGACGAAATCCTGGACGCCGCCGCGGGTCTGGATTTTCTGCTGCACAGGCCGGAGGTCAAGAACGTGGGCGCATACGGCTTTTCGATGGGCGGGGTGACCGCCATCCGCGCCGCCGCACGCTACCCGCAGATTACCGCCATCCTGAATGACGGCGGCTACTTCAACCTGGGAGATGACTTTACGGAGCCTGGTTCGCCCAAACCGATTCAGCGCAGCCTGTTTCTGCACCTGGTGGCGGCCTGTTTCTGGCTGCAAAGCGGGTCAAATCCCTGGCAGATCAGCCCGGTGGATGATCTGCCCGCTCTCAGCCCGCGCCCGGTGCTGCTGATCTTCGGCGAGAAGGAAGCAAGAAGCGGGCGCGCCAATCTGCAATATGAAGCGGCTCAAGAGCCAAAACAACTGTGGGTTGTGCCTGGGGGCGGGCATGGAGGCAACCATCAGGTCGCACCGCAGGCCTATGAACAGCGGGTGTTAGATTTTTTTGATCAGGCCTTGCTGGAGCGTAAATAGCGGCGCTATTTCCAGGCGCTCTCGTCCACCGCCAGCTTCTTCAAGAGCGGCTGCCACCAGTCGGGGCGCTGCCAGTACCATGCCACAGTTTCCTTGAAGCCGCTTTGAAAATCAATCTGCGGCTGCCAGCCCAACTGGGTGCGGATCTTGGTCGCATCCAGCAGATAGCGCCGGTCATGCCCAGGCCGGTCTTCCACATAGCTTTTGTATGAGGCATCCAGCCCAAACGCTTCCAGCAGCAGGTCGGCCACCGTCTCCACATCCAATTCCAACCCGGTGCCGACATTGTAGGTCTCGCCAATCTGGCCCTTGAGCAGAATCAGCTCAATGGCCTGGCAGTGATCCAGCACATGAATCCACTCGCGCCGATTGAGGCTGCTCTTATAGAGCGGCATCTTCTGCCCCTGCATCAGGCGGATGGTGAAATAAGGGATCAGCTTTTCGGGGAACTGGTACGGGCCGTAGTTGTTGGCGCAGTTCGAGATGGTCACCGGCAGCCCGAAAGTTTCATGGTAGGCGCGCACGGCCATATCAGCAGCCGCCTTGGAGGCGTTGTAGGGCGTGCGCGGCCGGTATGGCGATGTCTCGTAGAAGCGTTCATCCGAATCGAGCGCCAGATCGCCGTACACCTCGCAGGTCGAGATATGGTGGAACCTGGGCAGCCCGGCATCGCGCGCCGCCTGGAGCAGGCGCTGCGTCCCCAGCACGTTGGTCTGGAAGAAGATTTCCGGGTTGACCACCGCCCGGCTGTTATGCGACTCGGCGGCAAAGTTGACCACCCAATCCGGGTGAAAGCGATCAAAGAGATGCCGGGCAAGCTGGTAGTTGCTGATATCGCCGCGCACAAACAAATACCGCTCAGAATGCTGCTGGGCCACATCCTCCAGGTTCGCCAGGTTGCCGGCATAGGTGAGCAAATCATAGTTGATCACAAAATCATCTGGATGGCTCTCCAACCAGTAGCGGATAAAATTCGAGCCGATGAAACCAGCCCCCCCGGTAACAAAAATCGTAGACATCATCACTCCTGTTAATCTGAGGATACCAATGCCTCGGGCTTGACGATCGCCGCGCCAATCCGATCCGCTAAGCGTGAAAAAGGCAGACTCTGCAGGTAAACTTTTCCTGGGCCTTTCAGCACAGCCAGGAAGAGCCCCTCGCCGCCAAACAAGGCATTGCGAAAACCGCCCACAAACTTAATGTCATAATCAATCGTAGATGAAAATGCCACCAGGCAGCCTGTATCCAGGCGCAGAGTCTGGCCGCGCTCTAAGTTCTTCTCAATGATCGTGCCCCCAGCATGGATAAAAGCCAGACCATCCCCTTTCAAGCGCTGCAGGATGAACCCCTCGCCTCCGAACACACCCGCCTTCAGCTTGCGGGTAAAGGCCACTTCGATACCTACCCCTCTGGCTGCACATAAGAATGCATCCTTCTGACATAAGAAGCTCCCCCCCAGGGCTGCCAGGTCGAGCGGGATGATCTTACCAGGATAAGGAGCGGCAAAACCAACCCGCGATTTCCCTTCCCCGCCTTTATGGACAAAGGTGGTAATAAAAAAGGTTTCCCCGGTAACCATGCGCGCCAGGCCTTTGATAAGTCCCCCCTCTGCCTTGGTTTGCATCTCAATGCCCTCTTCCATATACGCCATCACGCCGACTTCTGCCTGCACCCCCTCGCCAGGATCCAACACGATCTCAACCAGCTGCATATCCGCGCCAAAGATTTGGTATTCAATTAAGTCTGCCATGGTAAACTCCTCTCTCTATTGAGTAAGTGTAATTTTAGTTGATTCTCGGGTTTTCTCAGGGTCAATTTCTCGAGCAATATTGGATCCGCGGCCGGATCATCCGATAAAATCTTTGATTTCATATTCATCGACGGTTTCGTTGTCAGCTTTGAAGGTGAACACCGCCTCCAGTCGTCTGCCAGCCAGGATGGGCGGCAGCCAGTGGATCGAGTCCTGCCACATGCTGGCATAGGGGATCTGCGCCAGGGCGAACCAGAGAGGTCGCATTTCGCCGCTTTCCCTGGGTTCTCCACGCCAGCGGGTCGCCAGGAAGACATGCACTACCTGGCTCCACCCCGGACGGAAGGGAAACCTGAAGTCGAGCCGCCCCACGTAATCGCAATGTTCGGGAACTACCCGCACGCTGCTCTCTTCTTCCATCTCGCGCAAGGCAGCCTGCCGAATCGTTTCACCAGCCTCGACCTTGCCGCCAAATCCGCCATATTTACCGCAGCCGAAGCCCCTCTTCTTCCAACCCAATAAGACCTGGCTGATGGGCTTCCCCTGCACCAAAAAACAAAGCGTGGCCTCAACCATCCTGATCCTGAGCGCCTGGCGAATTTTTGAGAACCGCCTGGATGCGCCTGGATAGCTCCTCGCCAACGCGCGTGTAAAGGGGATCATCCTGGCTGGCATCCACCTGGATTACCGGGGTGTCCTGCACCGCCTGCATCCACTGTTCCAGCAGTCGCTCCATGTCTTCCATATCCGCCAGCTCGGCAATTTCGAGCGACCGGCCGCGGGCAGCAAAACGCCGCGCCACCAGGCTCAATGGCGCCCGCAGATACAGGATCAAGTCAGGCGCAGGCAGCGCCTGGCGCAAAATACGATACAGCCGCTGGCAGAGGCGGAATTCTTCGGTGGATAAATAACCCTTTTGGTAGAAAAGATGGCTGAAGAGAAAATAATCCAGTTCCAGGCCTCCATCGATAATGCCATCCTTCTGGCTCTCGCGGATGGCAAGCTCCTGTTCGGCGCGGAAGAGCAGATAATCGAACTGGTTCGCCAACGAAAAGCGGCTGTGCTCCCGGGCGAATAATGCCTGAAAGGGTCTCTCTTCATGCTGTTCCAACCCTGTGACCAGGGGCAGCAGTTCACACAGGCGCCGGGTCAGGGCGGTCTTGCCCACCCCAGAAATCCCTGCCACAACGATCAGCCTGCCCATCTACAATTCTATCTCCACAAGTGCACTCACCTCTGCATAAGACTTCAAGGCGTCAGCCGGGCGATGATCAAGGCGAAATAGGCTCTCGGGTCCAGACCGATCATCTGCTGGTATTCATACGCTCCGGTATCATACCCATCGCCCGATGGTCGCGGCTGCCCATCCAAATCGGCGGTTACATCCGGCAGATCAAACCCTGCATCAACCGCTGGGCTGTCCTCCACAAGATGAAAATCCTTGCTGGCAGAATTGACAAAAAGATCATCCGAGAGACCCAGGAACGAGTGCAAATCATACCCGTTTGACTGCCACTGCGCCAGGCTCAAGATCGAATCCCCGTCATCGGTGGTAAACCGGTCTGCGACGATATTGTAATCGCTCTCAAAGCCAGCCACAGCTGGCGCGGGCAGGCTGATGGCGCCGCGATAGCTGTGCAGCGATAAGATGATATTGTTATAGAGCTGATTGCCCGTGCAGCCGGTTCCGCCGATGAGCACGGCCCAACGCCCGTTGGCGGGCATTAGGATGGTGTTGTGCAGGATGCGGTTGTTCTGCGAGCACACCGCCCCATCTTGCTGGAAAATCGCGATCCCGGTGGCGGTATTATCATAAATCAGGTTGTTGCGCACCAGCGCATTCACCACTCCATCCATATTGATAGCTGCCCCGCCTGAAGCCCCATTTCCATAAATCAGGTTGTTCTCAACCACCCCATCGGACAGGATGCCATCGCCGCCCATGCTGGCATCGCCGTTTTGGTGCACGCCGCAGCCCTGATTTTGATACAGCTTATTTCCCCGCACCACATAGCGGTCGCTGCTGTTGCTGACATAGACGCCATGCTCGCCGTTGGCATAGCTCTCATTCCCCTCGATCAGCAGATCATCTACAAAAGCTGCAAAAATGCCGGTTTTGCCTGAAGCCACCCCATTGTGATGGACTTTGTTATTGCGAATGGTCAGATGGTGAGATTTATGATCTTCGCTGCCGCGCAGATCAATGCCCCAACCTGGGGCGTTGGCGACCTCCAGCCCCTCGACGATCCAATAGGCCACCACCCCCTCGCCTTCCCAGGTTTCAATTTCAATGTTGCTGTCGTGCTTGTTCCCCGGCCCGGGAGCATTGACGATCACCTGCGCTCCTGGCGCGGCTTTCAAGCTGATCCAGGCCTGGGCGCTGCCAGATGTCTCGATGCGCATCCCCTGGTAAGTCCCGCTCATCACCAGGATGGTATCGCCTGGCAGAACCTGCTCAACGGCGTGCTGCAGGGTGCGCCAGGGCGCCAGGGCGCTGCCAGGGTTAAGATCGTCCCCGTTCGTGGCAACATAATACGTTTCCCCCTGGATGGCTTCGGCAGGGGTTTCAGCAGGAGCTTGAACAGAAGCGGCGGGCAGGGTGACCCTTACCGCAGATCCCGGCATTTCAAGGGGGTCAATCCGCTCAGAAGCGCCGCAGCCCGCCAGAATAAAGATTATAATCATCAGTGAGAGCAGACGCTTTCTCAGCACATCTCTCTCCCAGGCTTTTCAAACAGCTCATTATTCTTTGCATGCATAGCAGCAAATATACCACAATGAGCTTGACGATTGTTTGGTGAAAAAGGCTTTCGTATGTCCATCTATTTGAATCTGGTGATCGTCATCTTAGAATTGTGTCTCGCCAGCGCTTTTGTGATCCTGCTGCACCGTTTGCACAACCGGTTAGGGCTGATGTATCCCATTTTTGGCCTGGGAGCGCTGGTGGCCGCGCTCCAGTTACGCTCGCTTGGCATGTATACGCTAAATATTGGCGCCGTCCCCCTGCAGCTTTCCCTGGGTTCTTATGTGCTGCTGCCACCCATCCTGTTGGGACTGCTCATTATTTATGTGGTGAATGGCTCGACTCGGGCGCGCAATACCCTGATCGGCCTGGTTTCCGTTACTTTCCTGATCGCTCTGCTCTTAACCATCCCATCCTTCTACCAGCCCTCTCCGGGGCTGATCACATTTCCAACTGCTTCTACCAACCCACCTGCACGCATCCCAATTGCCTCCGCCCTGACCATCCCGATCGATATGATCGTGCTGGTGATCGTTTACCAATCGCTGAGCAACTGGCGCGGCCATTTTCCCAGCCTGATGGCCAGCGGCGCCGCGCTGATGGCTGCTTTATGGAGCGACGCGCTGGTCTTCCCCCTCCTGGCCTACCTGGGAACGCCCAGTTGGCCTGGGCAGCTGGCGCCGAACCTGATAGGCAAGAGCATCGCCGGGGCAATCCTATGGCCCATCGCTATGCTTTACCTGTCGCGGGCGGCGCACATTTTCCCTAACAGCGCGGCGACCACGGCTCGCCCGGTGTTGGACCTGTTCACCACCCGCCTGCAGCTTGAAGCCCGCGCCCAATTTCATTACAGCCTGCTGCGCACCATCAGTCAAATCAATGGGCTGATCGTACAGGCGAACAACCCCCAGGCCTTGCTCGACCAGGTCTGCAAACTCCTGGCTCAAGGGCGAGATTACTCGCTGATCTGGATTGGCATGGCCGAGGTGCAAGGGAAACCCTTACGCCTGAGAGCAAAAGCCGGGCCGCGCCTGAATAAAATATCCGCCATCCTTCCCAACGAAGATCAAATCCCTCCAGACGCCCCATCCAACGCTGTCCTGCGCAATCATCAGGCGGTGATCATAACCGCCTCTTTTCTCGATCCTCAGCACAGGGATTGGCAGAGACGCCTGTCAGAAGCCGGCTTCCCTGCCTACGCGGCCTTCCCCATCCGCCACCAGGAGCGCTGCCTGGGGGTGTTGAATGTCTATTCCATCCTTTCAAAGGCTTTCAGCAACCCCGAAGAAACAAACCTGCTGCAGGAATTAGCCGATAACCTTGCCCATGCTCTGGTCAGCCTTGAGGCGCGCCGACAGCAGGCCTTCTTGAGCTCTGCAGCAGAGACCATGCGCGATGGTATGCTGATTACCGATGTTAGAGGCCGGATCATCTACGCCAACCCGACCCTGGCAGAGATGTTTGGCTTCTCTCAGCAAGAGATGGTAGGCCGACGAGTGTTTCGTTTTATGACCCCGCAGCAATCGCGCCAGGTGTTGAACGAATTAGCGCCGCAGTTGTGGCGCGATGGGCAGTATTTGATCGAGCTGGAAATGCCCAGGCCGACCGGAAAATCATTCATCTCATTCAAAGCCTCCCTGGTACGAAATCTTCAGGGAGAACCCGCCACCATTGTCGTCAGTTTGCGCGACACCACTCACGGACACAAGTATGAAAACCGGCTGATCACTCTGAACCGGCTGACAACTGAACTGGTGCAGATTCACGATCCCCACGAGATTTACCAGGCGATTCTCGGCGCGAGTGAAGAGCTGTTGGACGCAGACGCCAGCGCGATTTTCCTGATGGACAGCCAGGGCGCCCAGGTGATGGATTTATTTACCCACAAGATGGATGAGGAATGTGCCATTCAAATCCAGGCGCAGCTGGCAGAAACACCTCCAGGCATCCGAGCACTTCTCTCAAATCCCATATATGTTAACGATGTTGAGGGATTTTCCACAGCCGAAGAAGGCATCTCTGCTTTGACCTGTCGCGAGATGCGCGCTTTAATGACCCAACCTGTTTTCCACAACAGCCAACCTGCAGGTGTGCTGGCGTTATATTATCGCCACCCGCAGCAATTTTCCTATGCTACGAAACAAATGTTGGCAACGGTTGTAAATAACCTCACCATTGCCCTGCAAAACGCGCACCTCTACCAGGCCGAACACAGCCAGCGTCAGCTGGCCGAAGCCCTGGCGGAGGCTTCAGCCGGTCTAAACAGCTCCCTGAATCTTGATGAAGTCCTCGATCAAATTCTGGAACAAACCTTGCAGGTAGTTCCGTGCCGGTCGGTAAATCTGATGTTGATTGAAGGGGAACATGCTTACATTGTGCGACAACTCCCCAGGTCTGAGCCGGATCAGAGTGAAAGCCTGACATCTAAGTCCAGCCTGCCTTTATCCACCCCAAACTTGAACCACATGCTGCTGACCGGGCTATCGATTCTCATCTCAAACACGAAAAGCAGCGATCTGTGGCAAAGCTTTCCCGAATCGCTATGGGTCCAATCCTATGCAGGAGTGCCCCTGATCATTTATGGGAAGGTGATTGGATTTCTCAACGTGTACAGCGATCAACCAGATTATTTCGATCGCACTACTACGCGTCAAATGCAGGCCTTTGCAGCCAACGCAGCCGCAGCGATGCATAACGCCAACCTGTACTCAGATCTTCAGAAGTACACCGCTGCTTTGGAAGACCGCGTCCGCGAGCGCACGGCTGAGGTCAGCGCAGCCAAGGAGCGCATCGAAGTCATCCTGGCCTCGGTGCCAGAGGCGGTGTTCGTGCTGGATGAGGCTGGTCATTTGCTGGAAGTCAATCATTCTGGCGAGAGCCTCTACCAGCAGGCAGAAGAAGAGCGCCAGAATCTGTTTGAGCCAGAATTCTTGAAGCGCCTGAAAAGCGGCCAGATGCCTGACGAAAAGGCGGTGCTGGAAGTGAAAGGGCGCGCATACCAGGCTCTGGCGTCCACTTTGCCTTTGGAGGGAGGCCAAACCGGCTGGGTGATTGTCTACCGGGATATCACTCGCTTCAGAGAGCTGGATCAGATGAAAACCCGCTTTGTTTCCGATGTCTCGCACGAGCTGCGCACTCCCCTGACAAATCTCAGCCTTTATCTGGATTTACTTGCCAGCGAGCGCGCCGAAGAATCCCGCAGACGCTATCTGGAGACCCTGCGCCGCGAGACAGACCGGCTGACTCATCTCATCGAGGGGCTGTTAACCATATCCCGGCTCGAATCCAACCGGGTGGCATTCGAGATCCAAGCCGTCAACATCGAAACCATGACCCGCACCCTGGTCGATGATCGCGCTCCTATGGCTGCACAACGCGAGCTGAGTTTAAGATACGAACCCGCAGCCGATTTGCCCAATGCCCTGGCCGACCCACGCCTGATCACCCAGGTGTTATCCAATCTGCTGACCAATGCCTTCAACTACACCCCCGCCCAGGGGGCAATCCTGCTGACCACCAATCTCAAGCAGTTGGAAAACGAGAACTGGGTCACAATCTCCATCAGCGACACCGGTGCAGGCATCCAGCCAGAGGAACTGCCCCATGTCTTTGAACGCTTCTTCCGGGGCAGCGCCAGCAGGAAGTCCGGAGCCCCAGGCACTGGGCTGGGCCTGGCGATCTGCAAAGAAATCATGGAGCGCATGGGAGGGCATATTACCGTCCAAAGCCTGCCTGAAAAGGGCAGCACTTTTACAGTCTGGCTGCAGGCCGTGCTATAATCCTGCCGTTCATGAACACCCTGCCAAAGGAGATGGATATGTTTGACCAAAACAAACTCGATCTGCTTCGCCAAACGAAGGAAGAATGGGAACAGACCATTCTCCCCCACAGCCTGTCGAAGCTTCCAGAGCGTCTCTCTTCGTTTATCACCGCCTCCTCTGAACCCATCCAACGGCTTTATACCCCGCTGGATATCCCTGATCTGGATTATCTCGCTGACCTGGGACTGCCGGGGGAATACCCCTACACGCGCGGCGTCCACCCCACCCTGCATCGCAGCCGCCTCTGGACAATGCGCATGTTCGCTGGTTTTGGCACAGCCGAGGAGACCAACCAGCGCTTCAAATACCTGCTCGATAAAGGCCAGACTGGTCTATCGATTGCATTTGACCTGGCTACCTTGATGGGCTATGACACCGATTCTCCCGAGGCCCTGGGTGAATTTGGCAAATGTGGGGTGGCAGTCTCCTCGCTGAAGGATATGGAAGTCCTGCTGGATGGCATTCCCCTGGGAGAAGTATCCACCAGCATGACGATCAATTCGCCGGCTGCCATTGTCTGGGCGATGTACATTGCCGCAGCAGAGAAGCAAGGGGTGCGCCCTGACCAGCTGCGCGGCACCACCCAGAATGATATCCTGAAGGAATATATCGCCCAGAAAGAATACATCTTCCCGCCGGAGCCATCCATGCGGCTGGTGGTGGATACGATTGAATACGGGACAAACGTGGTGCCTCAGTGGAACACCATCAGCATATCCGGCTATCATATCCGCGAGGCTGGCTCCACCGCGGCCCAGGAACTGGCTTTCACGCTGATCGACGGGATGGAATACGTGCGCTGGGCCATCCAGCGCGGCCTGGATATTGATGATTTCGCCCCACGCCTATCGTTCTTCTTCAACGCCCATAACGACTTTTTTGAGGAAATCGCCAAATATCGCGCCGCCCGCCGCATCTGGAGCCGCGAAATGCGCCACACCTTCGGGGCGAAAAGCCCCCGTTCCTGGATCTTGAGATTCCATACCCAAACCGCCGGCGTGACCCTGACCGCCCAACAGCCGGAAAATAATGTCGTCCGGGTAGCTCTCCAGGCCCTGGCTGCCGTCCTGGGAGGGACGCAATCCCTGCACACCAACAGCATGGATGAAGCCCTGGCGCTGCCTTCCGAACTGGCGGTGACGATTGCCCTGCGCACCCAGCAAATCATTGCAGAAGAATCCGGGGTGACCAACACAGTAGACCCGCTGGGCGGATCATTCTTCGTCGAAGCACAGACAAACCGGATGGAAGCGCAGGCGTATGACTACTTCCACCGGATCGAGGAATTGGGCGGTGTTCTTCCCGCCATAGAGAAGGGCTTTTTCCAGAGCGAGATTTCTGACGCAGCCTATCGCTACCAGAGAGAAATCGATGAAAATATCCGCCGGATTGTGAGCGTAAATGCGTATCAGGATGCCAAACCGGTCACCATCCCAATTCTGGAAATGGATCCTGAGGGCTATCGCCGTCAGATCGCCCGCCTGCAGGAAGTGCGCCGCAGCCGCGATGCGGGGCGCGTCGGGCAGGCCCTTGATCGTCTGCGCCTCGCCTGCCAGGGTACCGAGAACACGATGCCCTATATCCTGGAGGCTGCGCGCGCCTACGCCACCCTGGGAGAAATGATCGGCGTCATGAAGGAAGTTTTTGGGAAGTATGAAGAGCCCAACTGGATTTAATGATTCGGGGTAAAATTGTCCCGAAAAAATTTTACCCAAAAAACAAAAGAAAAAAATCTTGGAGGTATTTATATGTCGAATGTGAAGAAAAAAAATGGCGTGATCGGCATCCTGACCGGCGGCGGCGATGTGCCAGGGCTGAACCCGGCCATCCGCGCCGTGACCATCCGGGCGATCCGCGAGGGGTATCAGGTTATCGGTATCCGGCGCGGCTGGGCCGGGTTGGTGAATCTCATCCGTGATCCAAAAGCGGACAACAGCGAATGCTACCAGCTGCTCACCGAAGAGGTGGTCAACAAAGCCGGTCGCACAGGCGGAACCTTTTTACACACCTCTCGAACGAACCCAAAATCGGTCAAGAAAGCCGATGTGCCCGATCATCTCAAGGATACCTATACTGAGGAAGTCAATGATTTGATCCCAGAGGTGCTCAAGAACCTGGACTTCCTGGGGATTGACAATCTGATCCCAATCGGCGGCGATGACACCCTGAGTGTTGCCGTGCGGCTGTACCGGGAAGGCTTCCGCGTGGTTGCCATCCCCAAGACGATGGACAATGATGTGCCTGGCACGGATTACTGCATCGGTTTCAGCACCTGCGTCACGCGCACCATCCAGATGACCAACAGCCTGCGCACTTCGGCTGGATCTCATGAGCGCTTCCTGGTGCTGGAGGTCTTCGGACGCTATGCCGGCTTCACCGCCATGCTGCCTACCATGGCCGGGGCTGCCAATCGCTGCGTCATCCCGGAGTATAAATTTAATATCGAACGGCTGACGGAACTGCTGGTTGAAGATCGCAATCGCAACCCAAGCAAATATTCTGTGGTGCTGATCTCAGAAGGGGCCATGTTCGCCGGCGGCGAAATGATATTCTCCGACCAGGTGACCGACGCCTTTGGGCACGCCAAACTGGGCGGGATTGGCGACCTGGTCTCTATCCAGCTGAAAGAACTATCCGCAAAATATAACAAGGGCAAAACAGTCAACGTGATCAACCAGAAACTGGGCTACATGGTGCGCGGCGGCGACCCGGATGCGATCGACTCGATTGTGCCCATGGCTTACGGCAACCTGGCGTTAGACTTGCTAATGAAGGGTGTCCACGGGCGGCTGGTGGTGCTGCGCAATGGTCGCTATGATGATATGCCAATCGAAGTGATCACCAGCACAAAGAAAGTAGTGGATGTAAAGAAATATTACAGCACGGATCGCTTGCGACCACACTACCACAATATATTTGAAATGGCTCCGCTGTTCATTATGACCAGCGAGTAATCCTGAAGCTTCCGAAGCCCCTGTACCCTCAGCCCGGCTTCGGAAGTTTGTTTTTTTGAAAAAGGATGGAGAAAGACCATGCGCATCGGAATACTGACTGGCGGAGGGGACGTACCTGGGCTCAATCCCTGCATTCGCGCCCTGGTCTATCGAGCGCAAGACGAAGGCCATGAGGTGATCGGCATTCGCCGCGGCTGGGAGGGTTTGCTGAACCTCAACCCAGATGATCCATCCAGCAGTTCTGAACACTCTCTGCTGCTTGATAAGGGCAATACCCGCACCATTGACCGCACCGGGGGCACAGTCCTGCACACCAGCCGCATCAACCCGGGCGCAGTACGCTCAAGGGCGGTGCCTCACTTCCTGAGAGGGAAAACCTTCGATGATAATGCTGACCAGAAGATTGATCTGACCCAGCATATCCTGCGTGTTTTAGGGCATCTCAACATCGATACCCTGATCCCCATCGGTGGAGACGATACCTTGAGCTACGGGGCGCGCTTGAGCCAGGAGAATTATCCCATCATCGCCATCCCAAAGACGATGGATAACGATGTTTTCGGCACCGATTACTGTATCGGCTTCTCCACCGCGGTTACCCGCAGCGTGGGCTTCATCCACCAGCTGCGCACCTCCTCCGGTTCTCACGAAAGACTGGCGATTATCGAATTATTTGGACGCAACTCTGGCGAGACCTGCCTGATTTCCTCCTATCTGTCAGCCGTAGACCGGGCGATTATTTCCGAAGTGCCATTCGATCCCGAAAAACTGACCCATCTACTGGTGGGAGATCGCATGAGAAATCCCTCCCGATATGCCATGGTCGCAATCTCCGAGGGAGCGCATTTCGCTCACGGCAGCATCGTTGAGACAGGGGAAGAGGATGATTACGGACACAAAAAGCTCGGCGGTATCGGTCTGCTGACTGCAGAAGCCATTCACCAGATCAGCGGGATGAACACCATCTACCAGCAGGTGGCCTACCTGATGCGCAGCGGCGCGCCCGACTCGCTGGATTTGATGGTGGCTGCCAACTTCGCCAATCTCGCCCTGGATTTAGTCTCTCAGGGCCATTACGGCCGGATGGTGGCTTTGCGGCAGGGATGTTATACCCACGTTCCTATTGACACAATCACTTCAGGCAAGAAGCGCGTCAATGTCGATCAGATGTATGATGTTGAGCAGTACAAACCAAAAATCCGTTTTGTTGAAAACAAACCCATGTTTTTATATTAACCAGGCTGAAAGGCCGCAATCGGCAGCGATTTTCCCCTGAGCCTTGCATTTTTGTTAGATCATTGTTCTGTAAGCATATGAAAATATATCTTTCTGGACAATTCTGGAATATAATGGGTTAATTGCACATTAACAGTTCTACAAACGGCGTACGCCGGATGACATAATATTATGAAAGGAGGTGAGACCCTATGTTATTCTACCCCAGAGAAAAAGGACAAGGCATGGTAGAATATGCGCTTATTCTGGTGCTGGTGGCGGTGGTAGTGATCGTCATCTTGGCCTTGTTCGGCCCAGCCGTTGGAAATATGTTCAGCAACGTGATCCATAATCTTTAAACCTTTTTATTGCACCACGGTTTATATTTTTTTCTTATTTGGCCCAGGCGAATTGCCTGGGCCAAGTTCTTGACACCGGGCAGACATTTGCCTACAATCTTCCCAGCAAATAACCTGGACAAATCGATGCCTGACCGCTCCGAACACCTCTACCAGCAAGCTGCACTCCTGGCCGCCCGCCTGGAACGCATCTCAGCCGACTCGATTTGGGCGCGCCGGGCCAGCGGCAGCCGGGGAGCGCTGCTGCGCTGGCTCGAAGGCCTGCATAATGAACCGGACGCCCACGCTCCAGCTCCTACAGACCGTGATCTGGATCGCCTGCAAACCTTGATCGACGCCTGCTACAAAATCCTGGAACAGGCTGCCAGAGAAAGACTGCGCTAAATCAGCCGCCTGCTGGCTTAAGACAAAGAACGACGGAGCGAAGCCCAGCCTCGCCCGTCGTTCTTATTCTATCAACCAGTCGGCTTACCGCTTACGGAGCAACTGCGGTGTTGTTGTAGAACCAGTTATAGCTGAAGTAACCAGTCGCCAGGCTCTGAGTGCGGATTGCAATCCGGTAGGATCCATAGAGCTGCACCGGGATGGGCACGGTCACTACCATGCTCCCACCTGCGCCGGAGTTGATGGTCTGCACATAATACCCGCCGATCGCCTGGGTTCCCATCGGTCCCATCAGCACATCAAAGTTGACATGCGCAGGGAAATTGTGGGTGGTGAAGGTGACAGTGGCATCTCGGACGACGCTGGCAATCCAGATGGTGGGAATGCCGCCATACCACCAGGGATACCAGGGATCTAACCCGCCCGTGCCAGAGCCGCCAGGGATGTTGCTGAACCATCGATCAACGGTAGTGTTCTTCTTGGCCTGCACCAGGCGAAGAACCAGGTTGGGAACGCCAGCAAACCCGGCAGGGATAGCGAAAGTGGCTTTGAAACGCCCGCCCTTGCCCGAATCAAGATCGCCGACATCGACCCAATCATAGGATCCGCCCACCAGTCTCCCCATGCGTACATCGAAGAGCACATTGCTGGGCATATTCGAGGTGCGAATGGTAACATCCACATCCTTCTGCACGCCGACTACTGCAAAGCTCCAGTCTTTGTTGACCGGGCTTGGATATGGAGGATAATATCCCCCACCTGGAATGCAGAGCACCTGTCCGGGTACAATGACATAGGGCCAGGTGAGGCCATTGGCATCGGCGATGGATTTCCAATTCACTCCATAGTAGCGCCCAATCCAGGATAGGCTCTGACCAGGGTAAACCGTGTGATAGTACGCGCAGGCTGCTGCCTGGGCTGGTTTGAAGGTCAGGCCCGTCCCACCAAACGCAATGATGAACGCTAATAAAACCATCATCAATCGCTGATATTTACGCATAGTTATCCTCCTCCAAAAAGGTTGTTGAATAGAATCTTATCAGAACAGCATTGTCAAGCGAATTGAGCCCATTTTACTGTGCCTGCAACCTTTTTTCAAGGAAAACGAGTTCCAGGCACAATATTTTTCTGAAAATTTTACGCCTCTTCAAACTCGAGTTTAGACAAAATTAGGGCGGTTTAGCCCTTGAGCAAAACCGCCCCTTGGTAGAAACTTGGAGTTGTGACCAACCAAAAAT
>JAFGQI010000107.1 GCA_016935755.1 Anaerolineales bacterium | reverse complement strand
ACCCGAAAGGTTTATAAAACCTTTCGGGTTTGGCGTATGAGGTACCGTCAACGAAGAAGAGCAGCGGACAACGGATTATCCACGGATTGAACGGATGGCGTGCTGCAAAAATCCGTTCAATCCGCTCCATAAATCCGCTGTCAGCGATTGGTGGGCGGGCGCGGGGTGTTGGTGGTCATGGCATGCGCCTTGCGGCAGCCCACCTGGGTGGGCTTGGTGTGCCAGCGCCGGGTTTCAACCCGAGCGGTCTTCCGGCGAATGAATTCGCGGCAACGAGAGCACAAAGCCTGCCTCCGCAGGCTGGAGAGAGCACCGCCGTGGAGCGCAGCGCAGGTTTTATCCCGCATGTTTCGGCATAAATGCCGAGTTACAGCCCGTAGCGCGGGATTGATCCCGCTGCGTGCTGGTACAGCAAACCGCGCTGAAAACGCGTTGCAGGACAGCCCACCTGGGTGGGCTTGCTGTAGCAGCGCCGGGTTTGAACCCGAGCGGGGATTGTACCAGCGCCAGGGTTTCAACCCGTGCGGGGATTTGCAGGGTAAAATAGGCGCATGCTCAGATCCCAGACCCACGGCCCGGTCACCCGCTTTGATCTGGCCCACAGCCTGCTCGGCCGTGGGCGCTACTGGACCACCTGCTATTATCTGGATGGCTGGCTGATTGATACCGGCTGCGCCCATACCGCCCATGAGCTGCTCGGCGCGCTGCGGGGCAAAGCGCTGCGGGGCAAAGCGCTGCGGGGCGTGCTCAACACCCACACCCACGAAGACCACATCGGCGCCAACGGCCCCCTGCAGCGAGAAAATCCCGGGCTGGAAATCTACGCCCACCCGCTGGCCCTGCCGGTGCTGGCTGACCCGCGCCGCCAGCAGCCGCTGCACCCCTACCGCCGCCTGTTCTGGGGCTGGCCCACACCCTCCCAGGGCCGCCCGCTGGCGGATGGGCAGGTGATTGAGACGGAGCATTACCGCCTGCAGACGATCTACACCCCCGGGCACAAGGCCGATCATGTCTGCTTCTATGAAGAACAGCAGGGCTGGCTGTTCAGCGGCGATCTGTTTGTGGGCGGGCGCGATCGCGCCCTGGGGCAGGGCTACGATATCTGGGGCATCCTGGACTCGCTCAGACGGGTCTACGCCCTGCCTATCCAGACCCTCTACCCCGCCAGCGCCCGCCTGCGCACCGATCCCTGCCCGCACCTGGCGGCCCGCATCGCCTATCTGCAGGAGTTGGGCGAGCAGGTGCTGGAGCTGCACCAGCAGGGCCGCAGCGTCGAGCAGATCGCCCGGACGCTGCTGGGTGGGCCAATGTGGGTGGAACTGGTCACCCTGGGGCATTTCTCGCGCCGCAACCTGGTGCTGTCTTACCTGAGCCGGGTAACGGAGTAGCCCATCGAGGCGCGCTGCACCGTTTTCATCCCCTACCAGCCCAAGACCATCCTGAATATGAGCAGGAACTGCTCCAGGCGCCCGCCTGGCGTGTGTGGGCTTACCGCAAGGCGGCCTGGGCGGTCGAAGACCTGCAGCAGGATATCGGCCTGGTCTACCAGCAGATGGGGATCAGGGGTCTGGAGAGCATCCCGGGCGTCGGTCCGCAGATGGCGCTCGAGGTGGAGGGCGAGTTAAAGAAAATCAGCGTTCCTGTTTCGAACGCTGATCCCTAAAAGTACGGTTTAGCGGGACTCTAGCCGCGCGGCGAGCGGTCGCTCAACTGGCTACTTCCACTGAAACAGGCTGCTTGTTGATGCGGTAGCTGCCGTTGTTGGTCAGCACCTGCGCCAGGAACTGCTCGGGCACATCCACCAGGGTATGGTGATCGTGGATGTGGATTTTGCCGATGGTGTAGCCGGGGATGTTGGCGTGGAAGGCAATCGTGCCGACCACATCGTTGGGGCGAATGCCGTGCACCCGGCCCTGGCTGATCGTCAGCCGGATCATCCCTTTTTCGTGAGAGGCGGTCTCGTACGAAGCGCTTTCGCGCCGTGAAGGATGGTCGCGCCGCGCAGGATTGCTGCGCCCGGCCTGCGCCCATTCGCCTCTGTCCGGGCGGCTGCCTCTGCCCGGCGTCGTGCGCAGCTCGCGGCGGTCTCTGCGCTGGCGGGCTGTCTGCACTTCGCTGATCGGGGCGATGGGACGCTGCTTTTCTTCGGCGCGGGCGATTTTCAGCGCCGCGCTGGCGATTTCCAGGGGATCGTGACCCGCCTCAACCAGCCGCATGACCAGTTCGCGCTCGCGCTGGTATCTGGCGCGGCCCAACCAGGTTTCCATCTGCTTCAGCAGCTGGCCTTCGCGCTGCTTCAGGATATCCTCCTCGCTGGGCAGGGAGGCGCGGGCGATGGTCTGTTTGGTGAAACCTTCCAGCCGGCGCAGCCGCCACTGCTCGGCGGGGGTGACCAGAGAAATGGCGATGCCGGTTTTCCCGGCGCGGGCGGTGCGCCCGATGCGATGCACATACAGTTCTACTTCTTCCGGCAGGTCGTAATTGATCACATGCGAGATATCATCGATATCCAGGCCGCGCGCCGCCACATCGGTAGCCACCAGGACTTTGATCTGCCCCTGGCGGAAGCGGTTGAGCACACGTTCACGCGCCTCCTGCGCCAGATCGCCGTTCAGAACGTCCGCGGCGAAGCCGCGCGCACTCAGCTCGTTGGCTAAATCGCCCGAGCTGACCCGTGTGCGGGTGAAGATCAGGGCGCGGCGGATCGGTTCAACTTCGAATAAACGCGTCAGGGCGGCGGTTTTATCGGCCGCGTTGACCAGATAGTAGCGCTGTTCAACTCCGTCTACGGTGACCTGCTGGGGTTGGATCGTGGCTGAAAATGGATCGAGCAGATATTGGCTGGCCAGGCGGCGGATTTCGGATGGCAGGGTGGCAGAAAACAGGGCTGTCTGGCGGCGGGTCGGGGTCTGATCGAGGATCGCCTGGATATCTTCGATAAAGCCCATGCTGAGCATTTCATCGGCTTCATCCAGCACCACCGTGCGGGCGGCGCTCAGGTCGAGCACCTTCTGGCGGATCAGGTCGAGCATGCGCCCAGGGGTGCCGATGACGATATCGACGCCCTTTTTCAGGCGGGCGATCTGGCGGTTGTAGGATTGGCCGCCATAAATTGCCAGCACGCGCACATTCTGGTGTTGGCCATATTCGTAAATGGCGTTGGCTACCTGCAGCGCCAGTTCGCGCGTGGGCGTCAGCACCAATCCCTGCACCTGGCGTTGGTCTGAAACCAGATTCTGCAGCATGGGCAGCGCAAAGGCCGCCGTTTTGCCGGTGCCGGTTTGCGCCTGGCCGATCACATCTCGGCCGGTCAGCATGGTTGGAATGATGGCGGATTGGATCGGGGTGGGTTCGGTGTAACCCAGTTCGGTTACGGTCTGCAGCAGCGTCGGGTGCAGGTTTAGATCTGTAAAGCTAGTGGTCATTTATATTACCTGTCTTGATATCCAAAAAATCGAGCAACAAAAATACCCGACAAAACTGCGTCGGGTAATTATCTGGTGCTTACAAAACAATTTCCCTGAAGCCAGGGTTCGCTGGCGAACAGCGCATAAGTATACCACTCATTCTTGATCTTCACGAGGGAATTTCTAAGCATTTCTTGAGAAATTCATCTTGCGGAGAAAATTTTGAATGGAATGAACCACAGTGTTTGACCAGGCGTAGGATTATTATGAAGAAAATCATCTGCCCCTCTATCCTGTTTGGTATTCTGCTGGTCTGCGCTTGCAGCACAGGCAAAACCGTCCAGCCCACGCCTGAGGCGGTTCAGACGGAAGAACCCTCTCTGCTGGCGACCGCTGCCAGGGTTGTCCCACAGCCTGCCACTGCGCTGCCGCCCACCGCAACGTCGCGGCCTGATGTGCCTTACGATTTGATCTCTCAGGACAGCCTGTTCGATTTCTTAACCGATCTGACCGGCATCCAGCCCTATTCTGGCTGGCGCAGCGCAGGCTCCACAGGCGAGGCCGAGGGGTTCGCCTATGTGGCTGACAAGCTGGCAGGCTATTCCTATCTCAGTGATCTGGGGATGTCGGTTGAACAGCAGAGCTTTCCGGTTTTTTTAACGGTTGAATTCTGGGAGTCGCGCCTGTATCTCACAGTTGACGGGCAGGAAGTAGAGCTGCCTGCCAGCGGTTTGCGCGGCTCGCGCTACGACACCATGCTGGCGCGCAACTTCGATTCGGATGGCGGGTTGAATGACTCCGACCGAAACCCGATCAGCGCCGCCGGAGCCATCCTGGTGATTCGGGATCCCGAGCAGCTCGAGGCGCTTCAAGCCAGCGATGTCGCCGGGCGGGTGCTTTTCATGAACTATGCCCTGATCGATTATTTTGTGTCAGGTGACGCATATACCATTGCCGGGCAGCTGGCGGGTGTGATCGCCTGGCAGCCAGCCGGATTGGTGCTGGTGACCCAGAACACCAACCAATTAGGCCAGAGCCATGGAACGGTCATCGGCGATGGCGGTGTATTTCAACGCGTGGGTTTTGATCCAAAAATCCCCATTGTGTATGTTCGTCTGGAAGATCTGTCACCGGCCGGGATCATGGATTGGGACGATCTGGCGAAGATCGGGGATGCCCGCTTGATCTGGGATGCAGATGTCTATTCTCCGGGCGAGTCGGGCAACCTGATCGCCCATATCCCCGGCGCTGACCCTTCGCAGGCAGTGATTCTGGGCGCGCATATGGATAGCCCCAACAGTCCAGGCGCTTTGGATGATGGCAGCGGATGTGTGGTGCTGCTGGAAATTGCCCGCGTTTTGAACCTCGCCCGCCTCCAGCCGCCAGTGGATCTATATCTGGTGTGGTTTGGCAGCCACGAAATAGGCATTTATGGCTCAGCATATTTTGCGGCCACCCACCAGGAGCTTCTGGATCGTGCGCTGGCGATGCTGCAAATGGACTGCCTCGGCTACCCGTTAAATGGCAGCCATCCGCATATCCTGGCGGAGGCCTGGTCCTATGGCCAGTATGGCGATGAGCGCCTGCTGTGGCCGGATTATTTGAGCCAGATCATTCAGCCTCAAGATGTTGTCCTGCAAACTGAAAACATCTATGGTCTGATCTCTGATAACAGCAACTTCAGCGCCTTCAATCTGCCCAATCTGAATCTGGAATATTTTGATCACAACATGATGGCGCAGGGCCGGTATGATGTGCATTATCTCAGCTACCTGCACGACCCTTACGAAACGGTGGAACTGGCGCAGCAGGTTGGCGACGCCCTGGAGGGGATGGCAAAGGTCGCCCTGGCAGCCGCGGTGGAGACTGGCTTGGATCAACCTGCCCTGCGCGCCGCGCCTGTACCCCGGCAGCGGGCATTGTTTGTTGCCAGCCATACCGAGCCGCCCGATGTCGCACCGACCGCTTTGCTGGAGCTGGGGATGGCCCTGGCGTGGGAAGGAATCGATGCGGATTTGATCCCCTATGGTCAGACCCTCTCTGCTGCTGATCTGGAGAACGTTGGGCTGGTGCTGCTGATGCCCACGCTGGATTATCCGGGCAAGGGGAACGAAAAGTGGAGCGCAGAAGAAATCGATTTATTGGAGCAGTATGTTCTGGAGGGTGGTTTTCTGATCTTGACCAATACCTATCACAATATATCCATGAATCGTTTGCTGAGCGACTCAAACGAAGATAGTCAGCTGATCAACATCCTGGCAGAACGAATGGGCATCCGGTTCAAAGTGGGGGTGCTGGATGCGGCCATCGTCGAGTCGGACAGCGAGCATCCCCTGATGACCGAGGCGCAGTATCTGAAAATGTTTGAAGATAACGGCGTGCCGTTTGAGATCAAGTTCGGCCAGGTTCTGGCGACCGCACAGCTTCATCCCATTATTGCGCTGGTCGATCATGGCCAGGGGCAGGTCCTGGTGATCGGGGATATCGGGCTGCTGGTGGATTATGGCCGCGATGCCAGGAATCTGGATTTTGTGAAGAATATTGCCCGGTATGTGGCGGAGCGTTGATTGGACCGCGGCGCAGAAAAATAAAGCACAACACCCTGGCATCCTTCCGCCAGGGTGTTGTCTTGATTTTGGGTATGAGCGTGGCAGGGCTCGAACCTGCAACCAATGGCTTAAAAGGCCACTGCTCTTCCATTGAGCTACACGCCCGCTGCTTTTTGCGCATTGCATTCTATCACGCTCGTTAGCATCCGTCAACGATTTTAGCCCTGGCTGAAATACGCGCCGGTCAGGCCAGGGCAGTCTCTCCCTTGACTTTTCCTGGCAGGCTTGATACTATCTCCCCTGGCTGAGAGGCCAAACATGCTGCAAGTGGAGGATTGGATGTCTGATGTAACCGGTGTGAGTGAAGCGGCTTTCCAGAGCGAGGTGCTCGAATCGCTGCTGCCTGTCTTGGTGGATTTCAGCGCCGTGTGGTGCGGGCCATGCAAGATGCTGGAGCCGCTGGTGAAGCAGCTGGCTCAGCAGTGGGATGGGCAGGTGAAGGTGGTGCGGCTGGATGTGGACGAAAGCCCGCAGGTCGCTTATAACTACCAGGTGATGGGCGTGCCCACGCTGATGCTGTTCAAGAATGGGCGGCCTGTCGAGCGGGTCAGCGGCTATCAACCCAAGGAGCGGTTGGAGAAAAAGTTCTTCCCTCATCTTTCGTAGGTATTTAGCGGGTTAACAGCACAGAGCGGGCCTTTTGCCCGCTCTATGTTGTTAACAAACTTTAACCCTAAAAATTGAGAAATTGATATAATTTGTTATTGTTAGTACTTACAATAACGAGTGCTCCTATGATGGATACCGATATCGAACAACTACGCCAGCGTGGCTTCCGCATGACCCCGCAGCGGCTGGCTATCTTGCGAGTGCTGCACCAGGCTGGCTGCCATCTCTCGCCGCTGGAAATCTGCCATCAGGTGCAGGAGATTCTGCCCGGCATGACCGAGGCGACCGTTTACCGTACCCTGAGCTTCCTGACTGAACAAGGCCTGCTCCTGGCGGCGCATATCGGCGGTGGGCAGTTAGTGTACGAGATCACTGGTCATGATCACCATCATTTGATCTGCCGTCGGTGCGGCAGTTCGCAGCAAATCGAGCACACGCTGCTGCGCACGCTGTATCAGCAATTTCAAGAGAGCACAGGTTATCAGATCGACGGGATGCACGTCACGTTCTTTGGACTTTGCCCAGAATGTCAAAAAAATAACAAATAAGGAGAATGACGCAATGCTAACTTGGAAACCGGTCTTCATGCACATCCCGGATGGATTTTTATCTGTGTGGGTGTCGATTCTGCTGTGGATAGTCAGCATCCTGGTGATCGCTTATGCCTTGCGCCGGGTGAATCAAGACCTGGGCGAGCGCCAGGTGCCGCTGATGGGTGTACTGGCGGCAGCGATTTTTGCCGGGCAGATGTTGAATTTCACCGTCGCTGGCGGCACTTCGGGCCACCTGATGGGTGCGGCCATCGCCACCATCCTGCTCGGCCCGTGGGCGGCGGTGCTGGTGATGACTACTGTGGTAGGGGTGCAGGCGCTGATCTTCCAGGACGGCGGCCTGCTTGCGCTGGGGGCAAACATTTTCAATATGGGCGTGGTCGGTGTGGCTGTCTCCTATATGGTTTACCGCAGCTTGCAGAAGCTGGTGGGTGGCAAATCCTGGGGCGTTTTTGTGAGTGGCTTTTCCGCCGCCTGGCTGTCCATATTTATCGCTGCTCTGGGTGTTGGGCTGCAGTTGGCCCTCTCCGGCACTTCCCCAGCGAATATCGCCGTACCCGCTATGGCTGGCATTCATGCGCTTATCGGCCTGGGCGAGGGGCTGATCACCCTGGGCGCGCTGGCTTTCATCCAGGCCACTCGCAAAGACCTGCTGCAAACCACGGAAGCGCGCACCGCGGGTGGAGCAGCAGTCTGGATCGGCGGCCTGGTCATCGCCGCTTTGCTGGCGATTTTATCTCCCCTGGCGTCCGCCCATCCAGATGGATTGGAATGGGTAGCCGAGCAAAAAGGCTTTTTAGATACCGCCCAGGGGCCGCTCTATGAAATCATCCCGGATTATGTGCTGCCGGGGATCAACAATGAAGCCGCCGCCACCATCCTGGCGGGCATTATTGGAGTCCTGATTGTCTTTGGCGTCGCTCTGGCAGTGGCCTACGCTCGTCGCAAAAATCAGCCCTCTGTCTCCTAAGAATGCACATTCATTTTTTGGACCCTTACCGCCCGCGTGGAAGCCTGGTGCACCAGCTTGACCCACGAGTCAAGCTGGTTTGCACGCTGGCCTTCATTCTGACCGCGGCGTTAACCCCGGATGGCGCCTGGCCGGTGTATATTCTGCTGTTTTCAATCATCCTGGCGATCGAGGTGCTCTCCGAACTGGGGGTGGGTTTTGTGCTCAAGCGAGCGCTGCTGGCTTTTCCGTTCGTGCTGGCGGCTCTGCCGGTGATCTTCACCCTGCAGGGGCCAACCCTGTTGCAACTACCGCTCGGCCCCTGGACGCTGACCGCCACGGTCAGTGGAGTGGAACGATTTCTGAGCATTGCGCTGAAATCCTGGATCTCGGTGCAGGCGGCGATTGTATTGGCAGCCAGTACTACTTTCCCAGACCTGCTGATGGCCATGCGGGCGGTGGGCGTGCCGCGTCTGCTGGTGGCGATTTTTGGGCTGATGTGGCGCTACTTGTTCGTGCTGGCTGACGAGGCTCTGCGGCTGCTGCGCGCCCGCGCCGCGCGCAGCGGAGCATCGCATCAGCCCGGGTTTAGGACGGGCGGCAGCCTGGCCTGGCGTGGGCGGGTGGCAGGCGGCATGGCAGGCAGCCTGTTCCTGCGCGCTTTTGAACGCAGCGACCGCATCTACATGGCGATGCTGTCGCGCGGCTATGACGGCGAGGTGCGGGCTGAACCACTGCCCGGTATGAGCGCCGTGAACCGGTTGATACTTATTATCAGTCTGTTGTTCTTTGCGGTTATGCTTGTCTTCGGTTATCTATTCTGGGCCTGAACTGGATATTGTTATGCACCATTCTATTGAAGTCGAAAATCTGCATTTTGCTTACCCGGATGGGCATCCCGCCTTGCAGGGCGTGTCCATGCACATCGCGCCGTGCGAGAAGGTGGCCCTGGTGGGGCCGAATGGAGCTGGGAAATCCACCCTGATTCTGCATTTGAACGGTATTTTGAACGGGCAGGGATCGATTCGGGTGGCGGGGCTGCCGGTGATAAAGGAGAATCTGGGACGTGTGCGCGCCAGCGTGGGGCTTGTCTTTCAGAATCCGGATGACCAACTTTTTTCGCCGACTGTCTATGATGATGTGGCCTTCGGGCCGCTCTACCAGGGCCTGCCGGTCGAACAGGTGCGCGCCAGGGTGACCGAGGCGCTGGCAGTGGTGCAGATGACGGATTATATCTCGCGGGTCTCCCATCACCTGAGCATGGGTGAAAAGAAGCGCATCGCCATTGCTACGGTGCTCTCGATGCAGCCGGAGATCCTGGTGCTGGACGAGCCAACCGCTGGTCTGGATCCGCGCTCCCGGCGCTCGCTGATCCATCTGCTGCGCGACCTGCCGATCACCATGCTGGTCTCCACGCATGATATGTTGATGGTGAGCGAGCTTTTCGAACGCATGGTCATCATGGACGAAGGCCGGATCGTCGCCGATGGCCTGACCCGCGAACTGATGGCAGATGAGCAGCTGCTCACGGCGCATGGGCTTGAGCGCCCCTGGCTGTCCAACATCCAATAGCTCTACCAGATATTCTATTCGGTTTTATTTTGGGAAGAAAAGAAAGCGTAGGCCGCTGCTGTTATTCCCCACAGCGCCCAAACAAGCGGAGCAGGCCGCACCATCCCCCAGGTGACGGCGTCGGTTAAACCGTGGACAGCCAGGGCAATCTGGCTGCAAAATAATCCTGCCCCCAGCCCGGCAGCAAACCTGTTTCCTCGCGCCATGCCCTGGCGATATAGCGACCAGGCGGAGGCGAGCATGCCCAGGAAAATCGCCAGCCAGGCGATCAGCCCTGCTATCCCCAGGTCGACCCCGATTTGCAGGAACAGGTTGTGGGCGTGATCGATTGTAGATGGAGCGGCGCTGAATGGGTACAGCAGATTGGTAACCTGGGTAAAGGAGCCCATCCCGATCCCGGTGAAAGGGAAATCTTGGATCATGAACAGGGCTCGCTGCCAGATATCCATCCTGCCAGCCAGGCCGATCAATTGCCCGCTAGAAAGAATAAATTGCAGCGGGGTGGCGATCCCCTGGGTATAAACCAGGCCCGCCAGGCCAACTGCGGCAGGGAGGATTACCGTCCAACCCCAGCGCCAGCGTAAGATAACCAAACCCAAGATGGCAGCCGCGGTTGCCAACCAGGCCCCGCGCGATTGGGTCAGCCCGGTCATGCCCAGCATCAAACCAGCCGAGATCACCAGCATCAAACGGCTTGCCCAGTGGATGTCTTTCCAGGTAAAAAGCAGCCAGCCCAGGGCAAGTGGGCACAAGATCGCCAGGCTGCCCGCCAGCACATTGGGGTGAATGGTATCGGAGACCAGCAGGCTGAAGCGCTCGTAAAGTACCGCTGGGATCAGCGGGACTTTGCCAGTAGCCCACTCAACGCTGAAGGGGGCAATTAACGCCAACAGCGCCCCGCCCAGCGAAATCCCGGTGATCATCAGTTTGAGCTGAGGTAATCTTATCGCGTAACTGGCAATGGCATAGTACAGGGCTATGCCGGTGAGCAGCCGATAAACCTGCACTCGCGTCACATCGGGCTGGGTGGCGACTGCCAGGGTAACAGGCACAGTCAGCAGCATGAGCAAGACACCCCAATCACCTGGTGTCCTGCGCTTGAGAGAATTTTCCCCCAGCCAGCGCATCAGCAGGCGGATTAACCAGAAACCGGCCGCAGTATATACTGCAGCCGGGAGAAACCGGGTAGAGAGCATGCTGGCAAAGACCAGGGCGGAAACCAGCCAGAACTCGGATTGGGCCAGAAAGCAAATCCCACGCGAGATTATCGGGGGTACTGGCACGGCCGACCCTTGATCCATGGCTCAGGGCAGCTATTTCGCTGCCGTCTCGGGTGTTTTTTCGCCGGACTTAGGCCTGCCGTTGCGTTTTTGCTTATTCGAACCGTTGCTGCCGTAATACTGCCCGTAGCCTCGCGAGGTGTAGTAATAGCTGGCGTAGTAGTGGTACTTGCTGTAGTAATGACCGCGGCGGTGAGAGATCGGGTTGAGCACCACACCCACCACGCGGGCCCCGGCCCGGTGCAGCTGTTCCAGGAGCACCTGGGCAGCGCCGATCTTGGTGCTGCCAGGTTCAATCACCAGCATCACCCCATCCACCTTGGCAGCCAACACCAGAGGGTCAGCAACGATGCAGGGCGGCGAATCCAGGATGATGATATCAGTGCGTTCTTTTAACTCGGTGAGAATGCGATCCATTTTCTCCGAACTGATCAGCTCGGTGGGGTTGGGAGGCAGCCCACCGCTGGTGATGATGGCGATGGGAGGTTCGCCCCAGGAATTGATGATGCTGGACAGCTTGGTCTGATCGCGGAATACATCGGTCAGGCCGCGGCGGTTTGGTATCTGCAGGTAGCGGTGGATGGATGGACGCCTGAGATCTGTATCCATCAAGACCACTTTCCGATCGCCCTGGGACATGACCACTGCCAGGTTGACCGCCAGGGTGGACTTGCCTTCAGATGGCCCGACGCTGGTGATCAGCAGGGTCTTGAGAGGCTTATCTACCGAGGCAAAGTCCAGGTTGGTGCGCAGGGTGCGGAAGGCCTCCGTGACCGGTGAGAGCGGGTTGTCGGAGACGTACACATAGTAGGAGCCTTTATCCCGCTTCTTCGGTTTAGAGCGCCCCATCTCGCCGATCAGACCGATCACAGGCAGATGCAGGTGGCGGTCGATATCCTCAGGCGTCTTTAGCGTATCATCCAGATATTCCACCACAAAGGCGATGGCAGCCATCAGGAACAGGCCGATCGCCGCGCCGAGCATGGCATCGCGCCTGGGCTGCGGCTGGACGGGCGAGCCTGGCACCTGAGCGGCTTCGACCTGCACCACGTTGGGCGTGCTGCGCAGGCGCGCCAGGCGCACAGCTTCATAGTTATTGAGCAGGTTGGAATAGATTTGCTGATACAGCGCCAGGGTCGTCTGCAGCTGGTCCATGCGCGAGTTGCTGTTCGTGCTGCTGCCGCCCGAACCCATAACCAGCAAATTGGTATAGGTTGATTTATAAAGATCACGCAGGGTTTGGAGCTGGTCCAGACGGTTCTGGGTTTCTTTGATTGCTACCAGTTGTTCCGCTGAAAGGGTGGGCGTAGGAACTGGTGTTGCAGTAGCCTGCCACCTGTTGACGGGGGTTGATGTTGGCTCAGGAAGCGGATAGAAAGCAGCCAGTTCCTCTTCGACTTTGATGATGTCGGCTTCAGTCTGATCTAATTGCGTTTTTAGTTCTGCCAGGCGCTGTTGGTTGGCTTCTTCTTGCTGCTGCTTTTCGATTTCCTGGGTCTGCTCGGCAGCCTGGGCCATCTCGGTCTGTATACCAGTTATTTGCGCTTCCACCTGGGCGATTTGAGCCTGCAGGCTCTGCTCTGAAGAAGCGTAACGGCCTTTTTGCAGGTTTTCATTGTAATCAATGAAGACATTGATCAATGAGTTGGCAATCTCAGCGGCGCGCACAGGATCGCTGTCTCTCACCGACACATCCAACAATAATGAGTCAGGGACCTGGCTGACAGAAATTTGACCGCCGCTGACCGGGTAGCCAAGTTTTTCGCTGGCAGCTTGCAGAACCGGCTCAGCTGGGATCAGTTGAGCATAGGTTTTGGCTAACTGCAGGTCATTGTAAATATAATAATAATTGCCCGTTGTCTCTTCCGGGGCGCGCGAGACCATGATTCTGCTGGAAGTCTGGTAGACCTCTGGCTGACGAGAAGCGTAATAGTAGCTGCCGGCGCCGCCGATGATCAATCCCAGGATCATCAACCAGGCCCATTTTCTGGCTAAATTCAGATATTGTCGTATTTCCATAAAATGTTCTCAGATATTTCTATACCTTACCCATAAGCTGAGCAGAGCGTAAGATAACTAACCACTAACTGCGTAAGTCCATTAACACTTTAATTTTATCATACCCTGGATATCGCGGGTAAAGTTCAGATAAATTTCGATGAATCTTGTCAAAATAATAATCGATGACTATGCCAGAATCTCCTGGATGGCTTCAATTGTAGCAATAAGTTGTTCGTCCGTCATGCTGGGATACAGCGGCAAAGTTGCCTGGCGGGTTCCAACCTGTTCTGTGACTGGTAGTTCCACTGCCGGGTACAGCTGGCGATAGAAGCTGAACTGGTGAATGGGTGGATAATGGATGCTGGTCTGGATGCCACGCATCTTCAGGTGGTCGATAAAGGCTTTGCGCTCAAGATCGCTTGGCAGCAGGACTGGGAAGATATGATAGGCAGGGATCGCCTCTGGCATCCCCTGGAACTGGCTGAAAGGCAACCCCAACCGGCTCCCTCTCAGCATTTCCCAATAGCGGTGGGTAATGACCTGTCGCCGGGCATTATTGGCGGCCAATTTCTCAAGCTGCACCAGCCCCAAGGCAGAACGTATCTCATCGAGGCGATAGTTGTACCCCAGGGCGACCACGTCATATGAATAGGCATGCCCCTGGTGGCGGTCCCAGGTCAGGCTGGTCATGCCATGCGAGCGCATAAGGCGTATTTTTTGCGCCAGGTCATCTCGGTGCGTGACCAGCATGCCGCCCTCGCCGGTGGATAGATTCTTGTTCGAAAAGAAGCTGAAGCAGCCAATATCCCCCCAGGTTCCGAGGGCTTTCCCGTTCAGGCTGGCGCCTGGCGCATGGGCAGCATCCTCGATGACCGCCAGACCATGCCGGGCGGCGAGCTCCATAATTTCCGCCATGCGGCAGGGGTAGCCAGCATAGTGCATGGGGATGATGGCTTTGGTGCGCGGGGTAATCTGGGCGGCAATCGACTCTGGAGAAACAGTTAACTCATCAGGTCCGAGGATATCGGCAAAGCGCACCTGAGCGCCAGTATATAAAACCGCGTTGGCGGTTGCGACGAAAGTCAACGACGGCACAATGACTTCATCCCCTGGGCCGATGTCCAATGCCAGGCAGGCCAGGTGCAGAGCCACGGTGGCGTTCGAAACGCCCAGGGCGTGCTGCACACCTGCCGCTTCGGCAAACCGCTGCTCAAATTTCTGGGTGACGGCGCCCATGGTCAACCAGCGGCTGTCCAGCACTTCTAGAACAGCCTGTTTTTCTGCTTCACCGTAATCCAAATCAGCTAACGGCACTTGCCAATCCATAAAAGGGTTTACTCCTCACCGAGAATCTGCGACTGCAGAGATTCAAATTCGAGCACAGCCTGTTCGTAATCATCCGGGCGGCCCAAGTCCTGCCAGTAGCCATCAAAGCGGTAGCCCATCACGCGCTGACCGTTCTCGATCAGCTTCAGCACCAGGTCGGGAAAATCGAGATACTGGTTGTGGGGGATATATTGCATCACAGCCGGTTCGAAGACATAAATACCCATGCTGACAAAGAAATCGTAGGTCGGTTTTTCAATATAATCGGTCAGTTCATCTGAGCCGTTGAACTGTAAGACGCCCAGGTCAACCTTGACTTGGCGGGCATGCGAGGCAATGGTTGCCATGGCTCCAGAACGCTGGTGGGCGGCTACCAGTTCCTGCAGGTTCAACGTTGTCAGGACATCTCCGTTAGTCACCAAAAAAGTGTCATCCAGGCGATCCGCTACCAATGAAAGCGGCCCAGCCGTGCCCAGCGGTTTATCTTCCAGGCTGTAGGTGATCTTGAGCCCATAACGTTCGCCTTCTTGAAAGAAAGCGTGCAATAACTCTGCCAGATGCCCCACGGTCAGGATAACCTCGGTGACGCCAGCTTTTTTCATCTGGCGCAGCAGGATTTCCAGGATGGGCATATCGCCGATTGGCATCAGCGGTTTGGGCAAGATTTTTGTGTAGGGAGCCAGGCGGGCGCCTTTGCCTCCAGCCAGGACAACAGCTTTCATAAACGGAACCTCATTCTACAAATGATACTTGGATGACTATTAAACCTGGTAGCGGCCTGGCTGGTAAAGCTCCAGGTGCTCGCGGATCCAGGCAATGGTTAATTCTAACCCCTGCTGTAAGCTAACCTGGGGCTGCCAACCCAGTTTTTCGCCTGCCAGGCGATTATCGGACAGCAGGCGCTGCACTTCACTCTTCTCCGGGCGCAGGCGTTCCGGCTCGATTTCGATGCTGACCGGTTTGCCAATGATGGCAATGATCTGATCGGCTAATTCACCAATCCGCACTTCTTGTCCAGTCCCGAGATTGAAGGTTTCTCCCTCGACGCCAGGGGCTTCCGCCACCTTGAGAAACCCATCCACGGTATCGGAGACATAGGTCAGGTCGCGGCGGGCCTCCAGGTTACCCAGGCGGATCACGCTCTGGGTCAGCGCCTGGGTGATGATGGTGGGGATAACCGCCCGGGCAGATTGGCGCGGCCCATAGGTATTGAATGGTCGCAGGGTGACCACCGGCACATCGAACGAACAAAAAAAGCTCTCAGTCAGCTTATCTGCGCCGATCTTGCTGGCTGAATAGGGCGACTGGCCCTGCAGGGGATGTCGCTCGTCGATCGGCACGCGCAGGGCAGTGCCATAGACTTCGCTGGTAGAGGTATGCACCAGACGTTCGACGCCAGTGGAACGCGCCGCCAGCAGCACATTCAAGGTACCGATCACGTTGGTCTCCACCACCTCAGCCGGATGGATGTAGCTATAGGGGATGGCGATCAACGCCCCCAGGTGAAAGACGTGGGTCACGCCCTGCATGGCCTGCGTCACCGCCGGCAGGTCGCGCAGATCGCCAGAAATCAGCTCCAGGCGCTCCCGCACGGGCTGGGGCAGCGAGGCAAGCAGCCCCGGGTCGCCGCGGGAATTGTAGCGCACAAAGGCGCGCACCTGCACCCCTCGACTGACTAACTCTTCCACCAGGTGGCTGGCAATAAACCCACCAGCTCCGGTCACCAGCACGGGGCGATCGGACCAGTAATTTTGAGTAAAATTATTTTTCTTCATTGACCAGGTTGGCCGCTAACTGCTGGCTGGCATCCCCACGTATGTTCTCTCGTAAAACCCGGATCTGTTTCAAGGCGCCTTCAGCATCGCCTGCCAGAGCTAATTCTTCCAGCTCAGCCAGCCAGCCATCCACCTTGAGCGGCGAAACGCGGGTCAGGCATAAATCGCAAGGCAGACCCTGGAGCTGCGGGTCAATCCTTTCGGCTGCTGGCAAGGCGCCCTTGCCTTTCCTCGGCGGCACAGGTTTGACATGGTTCTCAGGACGGGCAATGCCCCCCAGGGCTGCGGGGATATCCGGGAACAGCACTACGCGGGCGGTGGTACTCAGGCAGATCTCCAGGAGCTGCTGGCGCTCGGCGGCGCTGATGTTGTGGATGGCAAAGACGAGGATGCCAATATCTTGCCCGAGCACCAGTTCGGGGATATCCCGGCGCTGCCCCAGGACGTTGAGCCCGCGGATGCGCGCACCCTGTTTGAACAGGTCATCATCCACAAAGCCAACCACGCGCAGCTTATTGGCGTACTTGTGATTGTTGTTCAGCATCCAGGCAGCGAACTGCCCGGTCTCCCCGCCGCCGATGATCAGCACGCGCTCCTGGGCGGCGCGGGCAAAGCCGCGCCAGGCCAGCCAGCGCGTGGCCAGGCCGGTGACCAGGCGGGTGCGATAGCGCACTGCCAGGTAGCCAGCAAAAGCCAGGGCGGAAGCCATGACGATCATGCCGGTGGGCAGCAAGGCCGGGCTGCCCCAGGGGGAAAGCGCCCCGGTGGGCTGCACCCCCAGAAACCCTACTGGCCAGGCATAGTTGATCAGCAGGGCAACAGCCGCGGCAACCGCCGCGCCGGGCAGCAAGTCGAGCGCATCGGAGGGGGCGGCGCGCGACCAGCTGATGCGGTTGGCGCCCAGCAGGACACCTGGGATGCTGTAGAGCAAAGCAAAGCAAACCGTTACCAGAATCAGAACCGGCCAGCCGATATTCAGCGGCCCGAAGGTGCGGTAGAACAAACCCGTCAGACCGATGGCGATGAAGGTGACCAGCACATCGGCAATGAACCAGCTGACATAGCGGCGCAGCAGCTGAGTGATCGGTCCGAGGAACAGGCGCTCCTCTGGCAGAGCGCTGATCTTGATCCCCGGAAGCACCACCAGCAGGGTCGAGAAAATAACATCCAGGTCGCCGGCGAAAGAGCGGTGACGGACGTAGAGCTGATCCAGGCGCAGCTTGTCGGGCAGGATCTCACCCAGGTAGGTGTCCATCAGGTGGGCGGAGGGGTCGCTGGCCAGGCGGGCTTCCTCGTCGCGGTAGAGCACCGAGGCCGGGCTGGTGAGGCCGGGGCGCACCGAGAGCACCTCCTGACGTACCTCATCCGGCCAATTCTTGGCAATCTCCGGATCCTCGGGGCGCGGCCCGACCAGGCTCATCTCGCCGCGCAGGATGTTCCAGAGCTGCGGCAGCTCATTCAGCTTGGTATCGCGCAGCCACTGGCCGATAGGAGTGATGCGGGCGTCGCCTTGAGCAGTGAGGCGCGGGCCCTGGTAGCTCTCGGGGCGCTCGTGCATGGTGCGAAACTTGAGGATCTGGAAGATTTTGCCGCCGCGGCCGACCCGCGGGCCGCGGAAGTAGATCGGGCCGGGGGAATCATGCTTGATGCGCCAGGCGATGTAGAGAAAGAGTGGGAAGAGCACCACCAGCCCCAGGACCGAGAGCAGGATGTCCAGCAGACGCTTGGCCAGGTCGCCGGGCCAGTGTGGGGTGGGGGAGGAACTGGCGGCGAAGGCAGCCGTGCGGGAAGGAAATGAGGTATCTGACATATAACAAATCGTAAACCCCCAACGGTGGGCAGGGGTTGGCAACCCTTAGTATAGCATCAAACGGATGATCTGCTCAAGAGTTCCACAGGCATCCTGACCGGGCTGTAAGACCGCCAGGTAGTGAGTGTTGAATACCACCAACTTCTCGAACAGGGCAGCCAGTATCCAAGAGAATGGAACAATACGACGAGCCAGGGGCGGGGCCAGGGTGAGGCGGTGAAACTCGGCGCGGCAGCCGGGGAACAGACGGCGCACCTCCGCCGGGCGAATGCCGCGCGTCTGCGGGTTGGTGGGGTTGAGCCAGAAATCGTACCACAGGATCAGCCCCCGCGGCTGAAGCACGCGGCGCATTTCCGCGGCCAGGTTCGCTTTGATCCCGTCATCCAGGATGGATGAAAAAACAGTGAACTGCATCACCAGGTCAAAGGTCTGGTCGGGGTAGGGCAGGCGCTGCCCATCGGCGCAGGTCAGGGGCAGGTGAGGCGACTGCTGACGCGCCTTGTGTAGACGTTCGGGCAGCAATTCCACTCCGTGCAACAGAGTGGGTGTTGCCCCAGCCCAGAGGAACTCAGACAGCACCCCGCCCGCGCCGCAGCCCACCTCCAGGATGCGCTGGCCAGCCAGCGGAGCAAAGCCGCGGCGCTGCAGCAGGTCCAGCATGAGACGCTGGCGGCCCTGCTGCAGGAACAGGTTAGCGCGGTTGAAGGGCGAATAGCGGTCGCTGTCTGCCAGGCGGGCATCGCGGGCGGCATATTCGGTGCGCAGGCGATCAAGATCTGGATTATACGGCATGGGTTTCAGCCAGCTGTATCAGTAGAGGTAGGAGTTCATGGTTCAGGCTATTTGATAGCCCGGATCGCCGCCACCAAGCCTAAGCGGCGATAGATCGTCACAGAAGAAAAATGGCGGTCAAATGCTCTTAAGAAGTGGACATTTACGCCCTTACGCTCGAAGGCCACCCAGTGCAGACGGCGTTTGAACAGAATATTGTAAATAAAACGTTTACTATCATGGAGCCAAGTGCCCAGTGGTAGGTTCTCAGCAGAAAGTAATTCTCCTCCAGCCTTGATTCTCTCTGCCAGGTCAGCCAGGAAAGGATCAAAATCAGGAATCAAAACCAGGACGCTTTTGGTGAAGACATAATCATAGCTATCGCCGGGAATATGCGCAGGATTACCATCATACAGATGGACACTGACCCGGTCTATCAATCCCCAATGCGAAATTTCCTGGCTGGCTTTTTT
>JAFGQI010000013.1 GCA_016935755.1 Anaerolineales bacterium | reverse complement strand
GCGCCGCATTCGCCGGCAGCGCAACCGTTCTTCGTGCCGGTGAGGGCCAGCTTATCGCGTAGCATCTGCAGCAGCGTCATATTGGAAGGGACATCGACTTGCTCGTATCCACCGTTAATGGTCAAAGAAATTTGATGATTCGCCATGTTTCGCCTCGTCTTGTCAATCACATAGGGCATATTTCTAAACTTGCCCCAGGCGTTCCCAGGTAATCCCCAGTGCCTTCTCCGTCAGGTTACGCACCATCGCCTTGCGATAGCGCGCGCCGCCGCGCACATCATCGATCGGCGAGCAGGCCTCTTGGGCCAGGTGGGCAGCCTGTTTAAACGTTTTTGGCGTTGTGGGCTTAGACGCCAGGTGCTCTGCAGCAGACGGCACCAATAAAGGCACAGGCGCTACCGAGGCCAGGGCAATGCAAAAACGGTAACCGGATGCCGCGGAAGCGTCAGGGTAGCCGTATACTGTCACGCCAACAATCGACAGATCGCTCAACTTGTTGCGCCCCAATTTGAGATATGTGCCAGTTGCGCCATGCGGCGGCCGCGGGAAATGAATCGCCGTGACGATATCGCCGGCCTCCAGTATTGTTTTGCCAGGGCCAAGGAAGAAGGTCGCCAGGGGCACCTGGCGAAAGCCGCCCAGCCCATGTACGGTGAGCACCCCCTTGAGCGCCAGGCAGGCGCCAATAGTATCACCGGCTGGCGAGGCGTTGCAGATATTGCCAACTACGGTGGCGCGGGTGCGCAACTGGTAGGAAGCCACCGAACGGCAGGCTTCGGCGAGCAGCTGGTAATGCTGCTGCACCTCGGCGGAGGCAATGACGCGATTCATGTTCACCGCTGCGCCCAGGGTCAGGCCCTCTTGGGGGTCGAAAACCAAAGCGTCGCTTCCGTCCAGGTGCTTTACATCCACCAGGTATTTGTCATGCCATAAGCCATCCCGCATACGCACGAAGATATCTGTGCCGCCCAGCAGCGGGCGCGCCTCTCCCGAGTGCTGCGCCAGGAACTGGCTGGCTTCCATCAAAGTGGCAGGCCGGAGGTAGTCAAATTCAGGAAGTTCTGGATGGGCATCGATCGTCATGTTTTTGCCTCGTTCGTGAGAACCTGTAGCCGGGGGCTATGAATCGATCACAGGTCACCCCGGCTACATACAGACGTTGAACTAGTAGTTGATATTTTCGCGCTCTTTTACGCCAAATTTGCTAGGCGGCAAGATCAGGAAAATCAAGTTGACCAGGATACCCAGGATGGCTGCAAATACGATCGCGGGTATGCCATTGGGGAAGACCACTGGGATGGGGAAGGGGAACAGGCCATCTTTCAGACCCAGGTTACCGCCGATACCAGCGATCAGGATAATGGCGCCAACAGCCAACTGGCGCGGCTCGAACAGGTTGACTTTTTCGGACTGGATGAGGGCAATACCTTGCATGCCGATCACGCCAAACAGGTAGATCGATAAGCCGCCGACCACGGCTGTCGGCAGGGTATTGACTACCGCGGCCAGCTTGCCTACAAAGCCGAGCAAAATAGCTATCACACCCGCGCACATCAAAACCGGCACAGAATAGCAGCGCGTGATAGCCATCAGGCTGTTATTCTCGCCATAGTTGGTGCCGGCGCAGCCGCCCAGGAAGCCCACAATAATGTCATCCGAGCCATCCGCCACCAGGTTCAGGCCGATCAGGCGCTTGATTTCGAGCGGCTTGCGGTCCAGATCCTTGGCCAGCTGGTCAATGTACAGGCTCATCTGATACAGGTGGGCGGTGCTCTCCGGGATGGTGGCGATAGCGATCAGGGCGATGCCGGTGATAGCCGCCCAGGCGTTCGGGTCGCCGAAGGCCGGGAAGGTGAAGGCCGGCATACGCACCCAGGCGGCCTGGCCGATGATATCCCACTGGATCAAGCCAAAGGGGATCGAGACCAGCCAGCCGACCAGGGCGCCCAGCAAGATGGGCAGCATACCGATCAGCCCCTTGCCCTGCAGGTAGACCGAGAAAGCGATGGTTACGATTAAGGTGATGAAGGCCACCAGCCAGTTTGCCGACGCCTCGCTCAGGGCAGTCCCAGCCAGAGCAATACCAATGACAATCGCCACGCTGCCAGTGATGACTGGCGGCAGGACGCGGTCGAGCGCCTCCTTGCCGATGCGCATAATCAGTAAACCGACCAGGATTTCCAGGATGCCGGTGCCGATGATGCCCACCTGGACAATCTTGACACCCTCCGGGCAGTAGAACTGAGTGGCATCGCTAAAGCAGTCATTGGCGTACAGGCTCATGGCTGTCACCACCACGGTGATGTAGCTGAAACTGGAGCCATAGTACAGGGGAATGCGCCGGCCCGAGACCAGCAGGGCGATGATCGTGCCAATGCCGCTGGCGGTCAGGGTTACACCCACATCGAACTTGGTCAGGATAGCCACCAGCACGGTGGCCGGGAACATGGTCAGCACCTGCTGGAAGCCCAGGGAGATCAAAGCTCCCCAGTCCGGCATGTCAGGAGGCAAATAGCCTACGATTTTTGGTTTCACTTCTGCGCTCATAGCTCTCTTTTCACTCCTTATCAATCTGAATAGGTGATAGGTAATGGGTCATTGGTCGCTGTCGAACAACGACACTGCCAGTTGTAAAAACAATCCTGATTATTATCCGCAGTTTGCCTCCTTCGGGAATTGGCGTGTCCATGCCCCGCACCCGTTCGCCAGCCATATGACGGTCGACACTGAATGAATAAAAACACCTGGCAGGTTTGGGTGAAACCTTCGGTTCGCACCATCTGCCAGGCGTAAGGGGGAATTGCGCCGCATGATTGTGTCCATGCGCAGGCGCAAAATCCGAGAAAGGATGAATAGCCAGTGGATATGGAAATTTTGCCGGATGCTCTTCATCTGTGTGGTTACCTGGGGCGGGGCGCCAGGTAAGACATCGAGTCGTGCGGAGGACTGGGTGGTCATCATGTGATCGGGTAGGGATCAATCCTTACTTCACCGCTTTGCCGTCATCGCAGCAGGGACGAAAACATCGACGTCAAAGAATGATAACACCAAATTGCATGACTGGTTTCTGATATATCTTAAAGTTTAGAAAACCAGCCAGGCCTGATTTCCAAATGTGTATTAATTATGGGTTTAATTGCCTGACAATTCAAATGTCCTATGTCATTTGATTCTTATGATTTTTGTCATTGTAGGGTATGATTAACCCAGCCAATAGCAGATAGCGGATAGCAAATAGCTCTTAGAAAAGGGACATCGCCCATATGAGGATAGATATCGGACTGGCAGTCGTCATCGCAGCCGTGCTGGTGTTTTACCTGCGGCTGATTATCATTCAGCGGCAGCGGGCCAAACGCCTGAAACCAGCCATCCCTACCAACGGGGGAAAATCCAAATCCACCCGAGGGGCAAAACGCGCCTCGGCCATTCAGCCCACCAGGCCGAAAGATTATTCGGTGCTCAGTTCCAGCTCGCTCAACCGTTTCATCGGCGCAGCCGGTTTTGTCTTCATCCTCCTGGGCGCGCTGCTCTATGCCGGGGTGATCCCGGCCATCTCACTCCAGCCCTATTGGTGGATTCCCACCGCCCTGGGCATTGTGGCTTTCAGCTGGCTGTTCCAGCTCTAAGGGCAGACCATGACTGCCAAACACCCCTGCCCGGTCTGCGGGCAAACCGATCTGGTGGAAAAGGCTTCCAGCATCTATCTGGCTGGCCTGTTAGGCCAGAAAGCCGCTGGGGGCGCGGGCGAGGCGCAGCCTCCTGCAAAGATCAGCCCCTGGGTGAACGAGCTGTCCCCCACCGAGCGCCGGGCGTTGGGCAAGCGTCTGGCGCCGCCCGCCAGCGGGCAGAAACTGCCCGCCCGGCCTATCCACCCCGACCAGGCGGTGATCGCCTTCAGCCTGGTGACGCCTATCTTCCTGTACGGCATGTGGAACACTCAGCGCGCCCTGCTCTTGCCCGCCCTGTTCGCCCTGGCGGTATTTTTTGGCTTCTATTTCTGGAAGCGCAAAACCATCCTGGCGCGCTACATCCGCCAGCTGGAGCAGCGCAAGGTCTCTGACGAGCGCACACGGCGCGGCATCGAGCGCTGGATGAAACTGTACTACTGCGCCCGCGATGATGTAGTCTACTTCCCCGGTTCCAGTGAATCCACCCCCGCCGATCAGCTGCCAGGACTTTTAATGCGGAATATTTCCTCTTGACATTTTCTATTTTAGCGCGATAGTATAGATACGAATAATATTGACTGCTTCAGCAGGAATCACAACCCACCATTCCCTTCCAAAACTGATCCCAAGAATTAGCTGCCGCCTTCCTGTCGGAGCAAAGAGCGTTCCTTGGATCTTATTGTTGGAGGTTGAGATGGTATCGAAAAGAGTTTTCTCCTTGAGCTGTGTTTTCTGCCTGTTGGTCCTGCTGGCGCTGCCCGCCGTCAGCAGCCAGGCGACATCCGCTCCGGCAGCCAACGCCGGCTTGAACAGCGGTTTCCGCCGCGGTTTTTTTGATGACCTGGCCATCGGCGCACCGTATGATGATCCTGATATTCAAATTCAAAATATGTTCGGGGTAGTCAATGCGCTCTTCGGTTCGTTTTGGGGACTGACCCCCATCGACGACCAGCGGATCGATGAAAATTACGGCAACGTAAATAGCACCGAATTTGGCGACTGGTTTGGCCATGCCCTGGCAGCCGGGGATTTTGACGGCGATGGATTCATGGACCTGGCTGTTGGCATCCCCGGTAAAGGAGATACACCTTATAGTCAATCAGGCATGGTTCAGATTTTTTATGGCTGTTATCAAGGCTTGGCCAGCCTTGGTACTAAGGTGTGGACGCAGAGCAGTCCCGGAATATTCGGGGATATCCAGTATACTGGCCAATTTGGCTATTCTTTGGCGGCAGGAGACATCAACGGAGATGGCTACGACGAACTGGCGATCGGTGCGCCGTATTATGACCACGATTATTCTAACGATGGGATCGTCGTGATTCTCAATGGAACATCGGTTGGTTTGACAGCAACTGGCAGCGAATTTGTTTGCCAGGACGGCTTCATTATCCCCGATCCTTCGGAAGAGGACGACCTTTTCGGCTATGCCTTGACCATCGGCGATTTCAACGCCGATGGCTATGGCGATCTGGTGATCGGCACGCCCCATGAATCGTTAGGCGCCACGGCTGCAGCCGGGATCATCCATGTGATACCAGGCTATTCCGGTGGGCTGAGCAATGGAGGGATCAAAACGTTCAGCCAGGATACCGCCGGCGTGCCCGGCAACGTGCATGAAAACGATCATTTTGGCTGGGCCCTGACTACCGGTGATTTTGATGGCGATGGCTATACGGATCTTGCCATCGGGGCCAAAAAAGATTGGGTTTACAATTGCGATTATGGCAGCGTGACGGTTCTATTTGGCTCAGACAACGGCCTGCCAGCTGGTCTTTACACAAATGAGGCCTTCTATCCGGAAGAATTCGGCGTAGGAGTACCACACCTTGGCGCCAGTCTGGCGGCAGCCGATTTCAACGGCGATGGCTATGATGACCTGGCAGCAGGTGGGCCCAATGCTTTCTACTATGATACCCTGGCAGCAGGTGGGCCACATCCTTCAGAACATGCAGCTAATGCGGGATATGTCCATGTGAGATACGGCAGCCCAGATGGTTTTATTGCCCCTTTCATTCTGTCTGCCTCCCTGGCAATCCCCTATCCAGAGAACATTTTTCTGAATACCTGTAATTTTCATTGGGAACCAACCCCGTATGACCGTTTTGGTTATGCCGTTGCCGCTGGAGACTTCAATGGAGACTGGCTGGCCGACCTGGCGATCGGCATCCCGTACTACGATGATGGCTGCGTGGTCGAGGATGCAGATTTTGGCGGAGTGCTGATCCTGTACAGCAATCTCTCTTCGGGGATTGACTGTAACGGCGCCTGGCTGATCACGCAGGACGCCGAGGGCCTCCAGGAAGAAATTGGTTACAAAGACCACTTTGGTTACGCCCTGGCCTCCACCTACCGCAAGGTGGATCACCTCTTCTTCCCTATCATCAAACGGTATTACTATTACATCGTACCTTGAAAGGGAAGGTCAGTGTCCTGCCGCCGCCCTCCCCCATCAGGCCAGGGTTTTCGGAGAGAAGTTCAGCATAAGTTCATCGTATCTCACCCCTCCAACCGCAAGATACCGCGCTGCAGGGCGACCGTGACGGCGGCGGTGCGGTCGGAGACGCCTAGCTTATTGAAAATGTTGATCAGGTGCGATTTGACCGTCGCCTGGCTGATATGCAGGCGGGCAGCAATCTCGCTGTTGCTGGCGCCTTCGGCAACCAGCTGCAGCACCTCCAGCTCGCGGCTGCTCAGCTTCTCCCCGGCTGGCTGGCGCATACGGCCCATCAGGCGCTGCGCCACAGTTGGCGCCAGGGTTGGCTGGCCGTGCGCCGCCTGGCGGATGGCCTGGAACAGCTCGTCACGGGAGGCATCCTTGAGCAGATAACCTGTCGCCCCAGCTTCAATGGCAGGCAGGATGTCCATATCGCTGTCATACGTGGTCAGCACCAGCACCTGCACCTGCGGCAGGCGCCCCTTAATCTCCCGGGTAGCACTCACCCCGTCCATGACCGGCATGCGCAGGTCCATCAGGATCACATCTGGTGACAGTTCGTGCGCCAGGCGTAAGGCTTCGGCGCCATCGCTGGCTTCGCCCAGCACCTGGAAATCGGGCTGGCTGGCCAACATGCCGCGCAGCCCATCCCGCACCACCGGGTGGTCATCAACAATGAGGATTTTTATCTGACCCATAGCATCATTTTTCAACCAGGGGCAGCTGCACGGCGATCGTCGCGCCCTGCCCGGGGGCGCTTTCAATCACCAGTTCGCCGCCCAGCCGTTCCACGCGCTGGTGCATCGACTGCAGACCGAAGCCTCCCGGCGACTTGCTGGCGGCTGGCGTTTGAAAGCCACGCCCGTCATCCTGCACATCCAGGGCCACGCGATCGTGCATGTAAGACAGGGTAATGCTGACCTGATGAGCCTGGGCGTGCTTGCGGATGTTCGCCAGCGCTTCTTGAGTGGCGCGCAGCAGGGTTACCTCGGCTTCCGGATGCAAAGGACAGGGATCGCCGGTGACAGCAAACTCCACTGCCACCCCGCTCTCTGCAGACCAGCGCTGGCTTGTTCGCCGCAGCGCCTCAGGCAGTGATGCCCCATCCAGAGAGGCGGGCTGCAGGGCCTGCACCAACCGGCGAGCCTCCTCCAGATTGAGGCGGGCGGTATCGCGCGCCTGCTGCACGTGGCGGCGGGCGATAGAGGCCTCCTCGGGCAGGGCTTGGTCGGCGGCTTCAAGCTGCATCACAATGCTGGTAAACCCCTGGGCAAGCGAATCGTGGATCTCGCCTGCCAGGCGCTGGCGTTCCGAAAGAATGCCCGCCTGCCGCTCGACGCTCGCCAGCTCTTGCTGGGCCACCTCCAGCTGCTCGATCAGGCGTTTGCGGTTGGCGCTCTCGCGTACGATGGAGCGCATCCACAGCGCCAGCAGGGTCGACCAGCCGACCGTCATCGTCACCACAACGATCCCCTCCAGAGTCCATTGAACCGTTCCCCCGATGTTCAAAGCCTGCGAATAGATGATCAGCCCGGTCAGGATCAGGTTGCCTGCCGCTGCCAGGCCAAAAGGCATGGTGCCCCACATCACCCCGTAGATAGCAGAAGCAGTGATGAAGAATGCCCAGTGCATGCGAGACAGCGGGAACCACACAGCGATCGCCCCGATGACATACAGGGTTGACCAGAAGTACATCCGGTTGGGAGGCTGCCGGCGCAGCAGCCAGACCATCACCAGCCCGTACCAGGCGCCCAGCGCCAGACTGAGGCCCACCAGCCAGGGCGGGGAGAAGGGCAGCCCACGCTCCGGAGAGGTCTCTGGGGTGAGCAGCGCCAAAACGACGGGCACCACCAGAGTTATAAAAAAAGCGGCATGCCAGGCTACCGTCCAGCGCTCCCAGACGCTGCGCTGGTCAGCGGTTGTTAGCCGGCGGGAGGATTTTTTCAGGCTGGGCATGGGATTAGTGTACTATGATTCGAGATGAGATGGTAGGGCGAACACCGAGGTTCGCCCTACGACTGTTCATTCCCAGCGGAATACCTTTACCGAGACCAGTGTGCCCAGCGCCAGGATGCCCGCCAGGATCACCGCCGGCTGCCAGAGAGTTGACCAGGCGTCGCCAAACCAAAGCCCCTGGAGCAGGCGCACCACATAGGTCAGCGGCAGGAAATCGCTCACCCGGCGCATCGAGTCTGGCAGCATTTGGATGGGCAGACCTGCCCCAGAAAGGAACATCATCGGGAAGAAGATCACCATGCCGACCACCTGGGCGATACGGGCGGTGGGTGCGAAGCTGGCTAGCACGTAGCCCAAGGCGAAGAAAGCCAGTGAACACAGAGTGAAGGCTGCTATTACACTGAACCAGCTACAGTTCATACGCAGCCCAAATACAAGCTTGCCAACCGCTGCCAGGATCGCCATGCCCAGCAGGGAGACCACCAGATACATGACCACGCTGGCGATCAGGAAGACCACCGGGTTGAGCGGGGTGGCGCGGTAGCGGCGCAGCACACCGTTCTCACGGTTGGTGGCGGTGTCGATTGGGATGCTCATCAGCGCTACAGTACCGATGATGATCCCGGCGTAGGCGGGCACGCTGGCATCCACCGTGCCAAAATCTCGCCCCCAGTACTCAGGCATCGGATCGTTGCCGTAGATGAAGCCGAACAAGAGCAGCAGCAGGGATGGATAAGCCAGGGTGAAGAAAAAGGCAATCGGCTCTCGCAGAAAAAGCTTGAACTGCATCACAAAGAGTTTCAATAAACCACGCATTTTTTGTACCTCCGATATCGGATCATCATTAATTGCGAACTGCCCGTCCGGTGAGAGCCAGGAAGACATCTTCCAGGTTGGCTTGCTCAGTGCGGATGTCGTGGTACGGTAAACGGGCAGCTTCCAGGGCCAGGATGACCGCGCCAACCAGCTCCTCTCCCTGACCGCAGAGGCGCACCAGGTCGCCTTCTCGCTCCACCTTCTGAACGCCGTCCATTGCGCCGATAGCCGCCAGGGTGTGGGCAATGGCTTCGGGCGAAACGGTCTCGGAGCGGCCCAGACCGTTGAGCGAGAAGGACAGGTGTACCGAGGCGCCCAGTCCCGCGACCAGGTTCGCCGGGCTGTCCAAAGCCAGGATGCGCCCATGATCCAGGATGGCGACTCGCTCGCACAGGCGCTCGGCTTCATCCATGAAGTGGGTAGTCAGGAAGACAGTTGCGCCGCGGCTGCGCACCTTGCGCACCAGGTCCCAGGTGGCGTGGCGAGCCTGCGGGTCGAGACCGGTGGTGAGTTCATCCAGGAAGACGATCTCTGGGCGGTTGATCAGCGCCAGGGCGATGTACAGGCGCTGCTTCTGGCCCCCGGAAAGCTGGCTGAAGAAGGACCGGCGCTTGTCCGCCAGGCCCAGCTCCTCCAACAGCCCGTTCCAATCCTCGGGCTGCGGGTAAAAGGAAGCAAACAGGTCGAGGGCTTCCTCAACGCGCATGCGCTCGGGCAGGTTGGAAGCCTGCAGTTGAATGCCGGTGCGTTCGCGCAGTGGGATGCAGTCGCTGCGGGGATTGAAACCCAGCACACGCAGGCTGCCCTCGTCCGGCTGTCGCAGGCCCTCGATGCATTCGATGGTGGTGGTCTTACCTGAACCGTTGGGTCCGACCATGCCAAAAATTTCGCCTGGCTGCACTTCAAACGAAATGCCGTCGACGGCGGTGACCGGGCCATAGCGCTTCCGCAGGCCCTCGACGGTGATAATAGGTTGAGCTTTCATTTGATTCTCTCCTTGCTTATTTGCACAGAAACGATCCATAATTATCTAGAGTATAGAGCCTGGCGCAGAGAAAGTCACCCTACAGATGTTGGGTTTTTCGGAACCGAGCGGATGATCTTTTAATCAACCGTTCGGTGGATTACCTGGTGATACCCGTTGAGCGGTGGAACCGCGGCTGCGTTGTCCCAAGGAGCTATCTTGACAGGGAGACATAGAAACCTTAAAATGAAACTAATCATCCATCATCCATCAACCTACTGCGCAGTAAGTGGAGGAAACTGACATGAAGACCCGTTTTCGCTCACCTGCCATCGCTGCCCTCATCGCCATCCTGCTCTGCACAGCTTGCGGCTCGGGGAAGGTCAGCGTCCCACCGCCGAACCCGCTCGACAGCCCGGTGCTGCCCAACAGCCTGGACTATGAAATGCGGCCATCCTTCGTGGTGACCGCCGCAGGCCCCAGCCAGGAAGCTGCCCACCTGCTGGCCGAAGCCCTGGGCATCCCCGGCGAAAACCTGCGCCAGGAGGACGGCTCGCTGTACTATCTGGACGCCGAGCGCCACCACGATCTGCCGGGCATGGATCTGGGCGAAGGTGAACCGGACGAAGAAGGCCGCCCAACCACCCAACCAGCCTTCGACTTCGAGGCGATCAACGCCCTTCCGGTGCTGGACGACGAACGCGCCCTATCTTTCGCCCAGAACGCCCTACGCCAGTCCGGGCTGGAGCTCTTTGCCGGCACAGACCTGGTTAGCGCCATTCCCACCGTCGAGCACGCCACCTTCCGGGCAATCACCCTGGAGGGCGAGACCCTGGCCAACCAGGCGATCGACACACAGGTGATCTATGATTTTTATCTCGCTGGTCTGCCGCTGGTGGGCGGCGGGGCCAAGGTCAAGCTGGTCTTCGATGGCCAGGGCGCGGCGACCCTGGCGCTGTACGCCATGCGCGGGCTGGAGCAGGGCGAAAACGTGCGGGTTTACCCCCCCTCGCAGGCCGAGCAGATCTGCCGCCAGGCGTTCGAATATGGGCGCCAGAGCAGCGCAGCCCTGGAGCTGCAGGTCTACGGGGAGCTGGTCTACTACGCTCCCCCCGCCAGCCTGACCACCGTTGAGCGCATCTACCCGCACTTCCAATGCAGCGGGCGCGCCGTGGGCTATGATCTGGAAGGCCGCCCGCTCGAGTACAACCTGCCGGGGATGTACCTGCCAGCCATGATCGACAGCCTGCAGGTGGAAATGACTGCCACCGGCGACGGGGCGGCGGTGTGGGCGCAGGCCAACCCCCGCGGCGGGACGCCCCCCTATACCTTCAGCTGGTCATCCTCCTCCACCCCGCTCGATCCTGATCTCGCCCAGGGTCAAGAAATCCAGTACACCCTGGCGCCGCGCGAGCCGGTCACCCAGGAGGCCATCGCCGTGCTGGTGACCGATCGCAACGGGCTGTGGAGCTACGCCGTGCAGCAGGTGGCGGTGAGCGCCAGCCCAATCCTGAGCCTGCCATACCGGCGCAGCGTCCAGGCCATGCCCGCACCAGCGGTCGGCCCGACCGATATCGGCGTCGAATGGAACGGCCTGACTGCTGACCCGCCCCTGCCGAAAGCCGTCCCCGCCATAGCCGCCTATGTGCAGCTTTTCAAGCTGCAAGGCTTCCTGGTGCGCTTCAACGAAGGCGAGCACCGCGCCTGGGAGCGAGACTTCCGCGATGTGACCAGGTTCCGGCCAAAATCCAGCCAAAATGGCGGCGATGATCTGCGATATATTGACAACGTCGACCATGCCCTGGCTTCGTTCCACGGGCAGCCGGGCGGCTTCTTCCTCACCGGGCGGCACGACAGCATGTTTTTCAATTACACCGATGCCATCTGGGGGGATGGCGACCTGGAATGGATCACGCTCAAATCCTGCGACATCCTGATGAATGAACCCGGCTTCGGCGAAGATGGGGACCCAGCCAAACGCTGGGGCCAGGCCTTCCACGGCCTGCACACCCTGTTCAGCTATTCCACCGTCTCCGCCAGCGTCGACTCGACCGCCCCGGCTTACGCCCTGTTCATGCTGCACCGCTGGCGCCTGCGCGACGCCTGGGAGACCGCCAACCACCTGACCCAGCCATCCACCGTGCGCGACTTCGACGGCCGTACCGTGCGCATCCACTTCGCCATCCTGGGCCCCTTCGCCAAAAACAACCTCCACAACTTCCACGACTACCTGCACGACCGCGGCCCGGTCTCCAGGGATATCCTGCGCAGCGAGATCAAGGGCTTCTATATTGTGGAGGGGCCGGTGTAGCGAGGGGGCGCGTAGGGGCGCCCCGTCGAAGCTATCCCGCGCCTGATCTGAAAGCAGGTATTTACCATTGCGCGCTTCATCCAGCAAGGGGTGGGTCGCCCCTACCGGATGTATTCTTCATCCTCTTCCCAATGGATAGGATTATCCTGGATATAAACGCGGATTCGGTTCAATTCATCGTCGTTGCGGATGATATGTTCGTAATAATTGCGCTGCCAGAACGGCATGGGTAATTTTAGGCGTTTGGCGAGGCGGGATTTGAATTGCCCAATGTATGCGCCCAACGAACCCGGCGGGGGGCCATGCGGCGCGCGTACCCGCGACTCATCAAGCCCATCATAGGCGGCGCGTAGGGGCGACCCGTCGAGGCCCGCTTGAGCCTGATCAGGGGGTGATTGTTTGCCATCTCGCTCCTTATCCGGCAATGAGCGGGTCGCCCCTACGGTCATGGATGGGGAGTGTGTCGCCCCAACATCACGGATGATCAGGATGGCGTGGATATGGTTGGGCATGATCACGCAGGCATCCAGCTGGAGTTTGGGAAATCGCTGTTCCAAGCGGCGCAGTTCGTCCCGGGCAGCCAAGCCGCGGCGGTTCAAATGCATCACCCCGTTCACAATTTCGCCGAACAGGCTGGCCCGCGCGTGGGTGACCAGGGTGACAAAATATGCCCCGGCCTGGGCGTAGTCATATCCCGGCAGGCGGGTGGAGCGGCGTTTGTAGACCAAAATTCACCTTTCTATCTTCCCT
>JAFGQI010000012.1 GCA_016935755.1 Anaerolineales bacterium | reverse complement strand
CCTCCGGCAGCGGTTGTTCAAGATGCGTGATAGGGCTGACTGCTTCGCCGCGCAATAAAGCCGCCGCCCGCTGCACAGCCTCAACCGGGCGCACGTAACCGGTGCAGCGGCAAAGGATGCTGTTCAGCGCCTGACGGATTTCGGCATCCGTTGGGCTGGGGTTTTTATCCAAAAGCGCTTTGGCCGTCAGAATTTGCGCTGGCGTGCAAAACCCGCATTGAATCGCGCCCGTATCTACAAACGCCTCTTGGATGGGATGCAGTTTCCCGTTTTGACTCAATCCTTCCAGGGTGGTGATCTCTGCTCCATCCACATCCACCGCCTTAATTTTGCAGCTGCGCACCGGTTTCCCGTTGAGCAGCACCGTGCACACCCCACAGGTGCCATCCTCGCAGCCATATTTGACGCTGAAGTAAGAAGCGCGGCGAAGCGCAGTCAAAAGATTCTCGTCGCGCTCTACCACCAGCGTTTGGCGAGCAGAATTTATCAGGACAGTAATTTTAACTTGAGAGTTCTCCATCAGAGCTGTTACTCCTACATTATTCTTGAGAATAAGATTGTTGTGGGTGTATGTCTTTCTTCAACTTTTTCGCTCGCTCATCTCAGTTCTTTGGGTCAATTCAACAAAGGCACGGAAAATTATGCTCTCGGTGATGATACCTACCAGTTTACCACTTTCCATCACCGGCAATGTGCTGATACCTCTTTCAATCATCAACTTAGCAGCCTCAGCCAGAGTGGTATCAGGTGTGGTAGTTCTTGGGTTTTGCGACATGATTTTACCAATTGGATAATTTGATAAAATATCGCTCGCCCTCACGACATCAATAGCAAAAGAAGTAAAGGGAAACTTCTGCCGTAAGTCCTCCAGGGTTATGATGCCCACCAGAATGCCATCATCTACGACTGGCAAACGACGTATTTTGTTATTCACCATAATCCAATAGGCTTCAGGTATGGCAACATTACTGGTAACAGTGATTGGATCAGGTGTCATCCAGTCTCTCACAAGATTGCCTTTCATGTTATTCTCCTTTCCCATTCGGGAAAACACTGACTTTTCCTTGAGAATTCACCTGCAAAGGAACATTTCGTCTCCACAACTTTTTTCACCAGGAAATATCATCGTGCTGAAACGGCGATGGACATGCATTTGAGACGGTAATAATCATCACAGTCTTTCCGTGTTTAGCAGCAACCTGAAATGCGGATTTTAGCGCCTTCCACAGCGAGGATTCAGCCCCGGCGATAAGCGTGCTCATCGCGCCTGTCACCACTTCAAGTCCATGCTTCTCTATATCATTCAAGGCTTCATGGATTACCGGCGAGAGGAGTTCTTGACCTAGTGGGTAGAGGCTCACCTGTGCAGTCAAAACTGGATCGCCTTCTATTTCCTCCAACGATCTCTCAAGCACGGTGTCCAATTCATCCAACTGGTGGAGAATAGAAAATGGCACTTCATTTGCCAGGCATTCCTGCCTTACTAAAGCCACTTGCTGTTGCACACTTATTAACTCATTCCTGTTCAAAAGATCATCTGACATGCTTACCTTTTCTTTCTAGAACCCTTAATCACTCCCATAACAATAAACCCACCCCATGGCAGAGGTGAAGAACCCGGCCAAAATGGCCAAAGGGTCGTACGGCTCACAATTTCAACTTTTCCCCTTGAGATTTTATGCAGCATGGTTTTTAGCTCACCAGGGGTGAAAAAACGGGCTGCATCCCAGATCTCGTAGTTGGAATGTTTATATTTTTGACCAAGGTAGCTGTGCTTATTGATTACACCCAGCATAAGTCCCTGCCGGCCGATTCGCATGGCTTCTTCCAGAGCCAGATAAGGATCAGGGAGAAACTCCAATGTGGTGATAAGTGTAACCAAATCAAATGAACGGGAAGGGAATGGGATCTGCAGTGCATTCCCCTGTAAATAATTGAGCCCATTCATAATTTTCGCTTCGGCTATCATCCCGGTGGAAAGATCCAACCCTGCAACGCGCATTCCCAAAGATTTGAACCAACGTGTAAAATGCCCTGTTCCACATCCTACATCCAGTATCGATTCTGGCTCAGAGAACCATCCCAGCATCCATTGCAAGAGCGCCTCCTCCTGCTTACCAGCCCGCAAGCCATCGGTTTGATACCAGGATTCATAATGCGCCGCTATATCTGCACTCGCGAATGGATTTGGTAAAGTCATAAGAACTTCAACCCTTACTCCTTTGTCACTTCGATAAGATACCTGGTGTTCCAGGATGCGCCTCATTTCGAGGATAGAGTTCCCACATCCGGGCTAATTCGTCCGTTTCGCAACGGATATCCTGATAATGCGTAATCTGCCCATCTTTCAAAATTTGTACACCACTGCCATGAATGATCTGACCAATATCGGCAAAGTGGATGCCTTTTTCCAACAGGCTCCGGCTGGCTGCCTCCACGTGTTCAGCAGGGATTGTGCCGACCAAGGTGCCTGAGGAAATCATACTGAGAGGCTCAAATTGGAACGCCGCAGCAAAACGAGCCACAATCCGCTGGATAGGGATTTGCTTTACATCCACTCGGATCCCCACATCCGACAATTTTGCCATCTCTAAGAGCGTTTCCAGCAATCCGCCGCGTGTCACATCGTGCATAGCTGTTGCACCTTGTTCAGCCAACACCAATGCCTCCGGGATGATACTGACCCCAGCCATCAATTGGCGCGCCTCGGTCAACTCATCCTTGCTCAACCCTAATCGTTGCGCAACATCGGCGAAATCATAAGCCAGGATAGCCGTCCCCTCCAGGGCGATCCCCTTGGTCACGAAGATATGATCCCCGATACGAGCGCCCTTCGTGCGCACAGGCTCACGATCAGTCATGGTTCCCAGAGCGGTGACCGCAACCAATGGCCTGGATAAGCTCGCAGAGTATCCGGTATGACCACCGATAATGGAAACCCCTATCTCGCTTGCTGCCCGGCTGACATCGCCCATAATTTCAGCCAAAAGTTGTTCATCCTCTTTTTGGGGCACCAGAATCAACAGCAGAATCCAGCGCGGTGGCGCGCCGCTGGTAGCGACATCGTTGCAAGCCACATGTACAGCAAGCCATCCGATATTTTTAACCGCCCCGACAATCGGGTCCAGATGTGACACCAAAATGCCATCCTGGATCCGCGTCAGCGCCACATCCTCGCCAAAAACTGCACCCAACAGCACATCTGGGTCTTGTGTTCCCAGATAAGGATGCACGCATCTGTTCAGGACATCGAATGAAAACTTGGACATTTTTTCCGCATCAGCCTTTCGGTTTTGAGTCAGGGTAGTGCGCCGGCGCGGCGCTCCAAAAACGGATGCCATAGCGCTCTATCACCTGCGCCTTGCTGCTCTTCTCTAATTCAGCCAGTGTTGCACCCACTTCTCCCGGCACCCAGTGTTTCAGTGTCTCTACCAATTCATCTTCTTGCATGGGGTGTCGAGTGATGATCCCAACAACCGCATCCACCAACGACGTCGCCCCACTGAGGTCAAAAGACCCATATGCCGGGTCGATCACTCTGGCGATATCTCCAAGAATCGCTCGAGCGCGCAATAACCCTTCCTCATCTGGAGGCTGCACCCAGGTCTCTACAGGGGGACGGGTTGGTTGGAGAATATGAACTTCATCCGGTTGGATGCGCTTCAGCGCAGAGGCGATCTCCCTCAGAGCCTGCTCAGTATCATTCAGCCCTCGCACCAGCATGACCTCAACCCACAATTTGCCCTGATATTCCTCCCGAAAGGCGATCAGCCCATCCATCAGGCGTTGGAAGCTGATCTCCGGGTGTGGGCGATTAATTTTGCGATACAACCTGGCGTTCCCTGCATCCAGGGAAGGCAGCACTGCATCTGCTGGGGATAATTCCTGGCGCATTTCTGGCAGGTACAGCAGAGATCCGTTGGTGATAACCGCGACTGGCAAATCCGTCAGCGACTTCACCTGTCGCACCAGCCAGCCAATGCTGGCGTGCAGGGTCGTCTCTCCCGAACCGATCAAAGTGACCCAGTCAATTTCACCCGGTTTGTGGGCTGCCAAAGCCTGTTTCACCTCAACGATCATATCTTCGCGTGGGAAATATTCACGCCGTTCATTCGTCACCGGCATACTGCGCCCCAGCTGACAGTAAACGCAGTTCCAGTTGCACGTTTTGAGTGGAACAGGGTCAATCCCTAAGGATTGCCCCAATCGCCGTGAAGGCACCGGTCCAAAAACATATTTCATTCCTTTACCCGTTTATCCTTTCGAAAGCACAATCAAAACAGCGATCAGAATGCCCGCTCCCAAAGCGATAAGGCTGTATTTCTGGTTCTCCTTTTCGACAGCCGGCAGCAAGTGTGAAGCGCCCACATAAACCAATGCTCCAGCCGAAACCGCTAAAAGGATGCCCAATGTCGCCTGGTCAATCCTGCTGATGAACGGAAACGAAACCAGTGTTCCCAATGGTGTAGAGATAGCTGCTGCCAGGAATGCAGAGATTGCTGATTTGCGCTGTGAAAAACCGCCTCGTTTCAACAATAGATATGTGACGATCCCTTCGGGGAATTCATGCAGCACCATCCCAATCGCCGCCATGGCCCCGGTGAATATGCTCACATTGAAGGTTACAGAATAGATGATCCCATCAATAAAGGAATGCAAGCCAATGCCGAGCATAGGAATAACACCCATCGTTAGGTCGGTGCATTCACGTTCGTTGCAAACAAAAGCGGTCAAAAAACGGTTGAAGAGATAAAGCCCCATATATCCGACTAACAGATATATTGGCGCGGCGGCGTCCATGCGAAAGGATTTGGGGATAATGTGGACAAATGAAACCGAGATAAGCACCCCTGCGGCAAAGCTCATAAAATAGACCACATTTTTGTTGCCCCATTTTTCGTACTTGCGGATCGTATAGATGCCAATTGTAGTAACCAGGCATGCCAAAGTACTGGCTAATAGAACACTAGCAAACGTGTTTGTGAACATAGGGCCTCCTGTTTTGTGCACCTACATAAAACAACTCATTCACCTAGACAGCCGCACAACCGTCCTTTCAATCCGGTCTGAAAACACTGGAATGTATCAACACTTGTGTCCCTGTGGGCTGCTTGATTTGATTTGCAATCATCGCACATTTAACCTTGAACAAGAAAAAAAGATTGCCCGATTGATTGCTGAGAGACTCAAAATTTCCTTGCCCTTTGGCAATTATCAAGTCAGCCTCGGCAAAGCGGCGGCGAAAATCCAGGCTGCAATCATCCAGGAGCGTGCCCGGAGCGTCTGAGCCGTTACCCACTACCTCGACAATTTCATCCAGGCCAACAGCCTGCGCATCGACCAGCGTGGCATCATTTATTACCGGCGCGCCGCGTACAGCGAGCGTAACCCGCTCTGGCGAAATTTGCTCAATCAGCAGCCGGTCGAAAGCAATTTCGCCCGCGTTGTCAGCCAGATACAGGATGGATCGCGCTTTGGCAATCGCCTGGCAAAAACGCTCCTCTTCTCCAAAAAACGGCTCCGACAGGGCTTGCCTCATTGCCCGATTCACATCCGCCTCGGTTACATTTCCGTTCACGCCCATATCAATCATATTCCCCGCAATCGCGATACGTGCTGCAGCCATCAAAGGATCTGGAGAAGCTTGCACCTCCGCCCTCAGCGCGGGTAGTAGCTTGACCGATATGCCGTTGAACCACATCTTTGCCGCAAGGTAAGGGTCATTCACGCCCGTTACCTCCCGTAAACGCCGGTGAATACGCTGCGCCATCACCGGTGGCGACTGATTCAAATCCATCTCTTCAGCCCAATGCAAGGCCTCGCGCAGAATCTGCTCATGCACAAAAGGATCCGCAGATACCAATCTGACCGCTTCAATCGTCTGCCTCAACAGGCAGGGGATACAATCCAGCGAAGTATTCATCACCCGTTACAAAACTATCGCTTCTCCTTCCACTCAGTTGTAAGCCTTTCGAGTAGCTTCATCTGTCATAGTTGGCTCTAACAGCGGCTGCCATTTAGCGTCTTCCCATGTTCCCAGGCTCGTATGCAGATCCAGATATTTTTGTGGGATTGGATGTGTCCCAACAACAACCCTCACCCCATAGCGCTTCTCCAGGAAAGCCTTGAATGTCTGGATATATGGGCAGGGTGGATAGCCAACCACCAGCCCGGTTGCCAGATGAATGACCTCCGCGCCGTTCTTCACCATTTCTTCCCCAGTATATTCGACATTACCACCCGGACAACCGTCGCAGGTGGTGTAGCCCACCAGTTCAAGTTCAGCATCGGCGTATTGGGCAAATGCGCCTTCCCTGTTCCTCATAGATCGCAGGCACTTTCCACCCGCGCAGGTTCGATAGCGGTCGCAGATAATGATCCCGATCTTCACTTTATTGCTCATTTCTCTCTCCTTCTATGATGAGATGCCACTTCTTTCTGATGATTCTTAGGCGTTTTCAATCGCCTGGCGTAGTGTGTTTACTGCCAATTCTGCGCAGTGTTCATGCGCTTTAGGAAGTCCATCCAATGCCGCGATTAAATCTTCCGGGGTAATTTGCTTCGCTTCATGCCGCGTTTTTCCCCGCGCCAGCCGCGTGATCATACAGCCACAGGCAATCGTTGCCTTGCAGCCATCCGTTGTAAATCGGGCCTCTTGAATGGTTTCTCCGGACAATCGCAAATCAATTTGCATGCTGTCGCCGCACCAGCCGCGTATCTTTCCCCGAGCATCGGGATTTTCAAGACTTCCAACGTTTTCCTGGCTTTCAATCAGCTGACGCGCGATCGCAGAGAGTGATTGATCGCTTTTCTTACGAATCTCCACATGGATGGCAGGAATTTTTATAAATGCGTCCACCATGGCAGAGATTTCATCCAGGTCAACCTCTTCAACCTTCCCTGCGTCGCACAGCGCCGCCACCTGGGGGTCGATGGGTAACTGCGCCAGCAGCGGCGCTTCGGCGGTCAGCGCAACCTCATCCGAGTGGCTGGGACCAAAAATAAAGTGCTGCTTCCCAGTGTCTGGGCAGACAAAGTAAGCCATATTCTCTACCACGCCAACAATAGGCGTCTTGATCGCTTGCGCCATGTGCACCGCTTTCCGCACGATCATGGATGCCAGGCTTTGTGGGGTTGTGACCATCACGATCCCGTTGACCGGCAGGGATTGCATCGTTGTCAAAGAGGCATCTGAGGTGCCGGGGGGTAGATCAACCAGCAGGTAATCCAGATCCCCCCACATCACATCGCCCCAAAGCTGGGTGATCGCTCTCCCGATCAGGGGGCCGCGCCAGATGATCGCCTGATCTTCGCTTTCCAGCATAAAGTTCATCGAGATAACCTTAACCCCGCTCCTGCTCTCCAATGGTCGAATGCCAACCGGGCCAGCATCTACTGGACCCTGCAATCCAAACAACATCGGAATACTGGGACCGGTGATGTCGGCGTCCAGCACACCCACCTGGTAGCCCTTGCACGCCAGCGCGGTCGCCAGCAGGCCAGTCACCAGAGATTTCCCAACCCCGCCCTTACCGCTCATCACGGCTACCACACGTTGGATATGGTTATATGGAATCGCCGCGCCTTGTTTCGGTTCGCCAAAGAGCGCCTTGCGTTCCTCCTCGGTCATGGACGTCAGTTTAATAGAAACCCGTTTGACGTCCGGCAGAGCGGTAATCGCTGCGCGCACATCCGCCTCGATCTGGCTCTTGAGCGGGCAGTTGGGCATTGTCAAAGCAATCGTGACATCAACCTTACCCCCTCGCACACGCACGTCGCGTACCATCTTCAAATCGGTCAGGCTGCGGTGCAGTTCGGGATCGTTTACTTTCGACAGCGCCTCAAATATCATCTGATTGTCAAGCATACAAGTCTCCTGTTTTTTGTCTCTCCTGGTCTGCCAGGAGGATTATGATCTAAAACCACATCTCAATAACCAATTCCAGATCATTTTTCATCTGAAAAACCAGATTGTTCAACCATACCAGGCTGCTTCCGGTTGAACCTCTGGCGAATCAATCTTGAAGCAGGCATCCATATAACCCCAAAAAGCACGCTCAACTCACTCCCCAGGCTGCTATCTGCGGCAGGCTTGCCAGCAAGCCTGCTCACAAAGGCATCAAAAGTATTCCCCAGCAGGCTACCGAAGGTGATCATGCGCAGGTATGCCAGGATGTCATGGGCAGTCTCTGCACCGTAATATGCCTCCACCCGCTGCCAGGCGGTCGGGTCGGGTTGGCCGTTCGCCTCGGCATAATGCTGAGCAAAGGTCAGCGCGGTGGCTTCTTCAACAGGGAAAGTCCCCAGGTCAAGCGCCAGCAAGCTCTGCAGCTCAGTCTCCGGCACACCCGCCGCCAATGCCGACCGGCTGTGTCCATAGCAGCAGTAACGGCAGCCGTTTACCGCCGAGACCACCAGCATCACCTTTTCGGCAAAAGCCTTGCTCACCCGCCCGCCGCGCGACGCGCGGCGTAAATCGTCCATGTGGTCGAAAATCTGCTCGACATCTGCCTTAAACGTTGGGAAGGTGTAAATGCGCTTATTGAAGGACGCCTTCATCGCTCTAGGTAGTTGGCTCATATATTCACTCTACATCGGTGCGGGTTGTTTCTGGCGCAAAATGTCGTTCTGTCGGGCGGTCTTGTTCATCGGATGGACAGAGCACCAACAGTGTGCGCGCTGGAGTCGCGCCAGTGTTCTGCCAACGATGCGGTAAATGCGCCTCAAAAAACAGGCTGTCGCCTGGTTCCAGCAAAAAAGCTTGATCTTCAATCGTGTAGGTCAACTGCCCTTCCAGGCAGAAAACAGCCTCTCGCCCGGTATGGACCATGAGATTTTCACCGCTGTTGGAGTGAGGCTTGAGTGTAACCAAAAAGGTTTCAGCCCCGCGTCGTGGCATTCCAGTTCCCAGGTCTTCCAGCGTTCCGTGGGCAAATGTTATGCTTGGGCGTTGGCTGGCTTTGTAGTGGGCGATCTTATTTTTAGGTCTGTTGTCTTCAAAGAAAGCAGCGATAGGCGTCTCCAGGGTGAAGGATAACTGCTGCAAAGTCTCCAAACTGGGCGACGCCTTACCGTTCTCAATCATACTCAGCGTGTTGACATTAAGTCCGCTTTTCCTGGCCAGATCTCGAATCGTGAAACCGCAATCCATCCGTATCTCCCGCAGCCGCTGCCCAACATCCACCAACGGGATGCGCCCAACCGCCTGGCTTTGTTGCAGCGCTTCAAGAAAGTCACGCCGTCGTCGTCTCCGGCGCGGGTGACTGCCACCATCTTCATCTTCTGGCTGGTCAAGATCGTTCATTTCTGGTGCTTCCTTCTCGGTTTCATAAATAAACGTATATGCGCCTGCAACTATAATTATAGTACGAAATTCAAATAAATGCAACGAAAGCAACTATATATATAGTTGCTTTCGTTATAGATAAATTTATATCTTGCGATCCAGTTGCAGCTGGCTATCTAGTTGCCGCAGTGAGGCAGTTTTACCCCAACCGCTCCAAAATCATCCCCACCACCCGGGTATCCTGCTCATCCAACCCCTCCACCAGGGCCTCCAGCCCGCGCTCCCCCTCCCAGATGCGCTGCACAGGCCCCAATAGCTGCCAGCCCTGCGCCTCCAGGTCAGCCAGAAAATCCTCCACCTGCGGGCGCGCCCCGGGATCGCCGCGCGCCACCGCCAGGATCGCGCCGATCAGCGGCTCGAACTCGCTCAGGTCGAGCTGCGCCATGCCCTCATCTTCTTCCTCCAGGAAGCCGGAGCTCATTAAATCTTCCAGGATCTGCTGGGCCTGCTCCGGCGGCAGGTTCGCCAGGGCGGATTGCAGCGCCAGGGGATTGCCATCCAGCACCGCCAGGCGCACCCCGATCGGCAGATGCGCCAATGCAGCCTGCATCTCCTCCATCTGCGCCTGCATCTCCACCCGCCGCTGCGCTGCCAACCGGTCGAGCAGATCCATCACCCGATCCTGCTCTTCCTCGCCCAGCTCTGATAGGGCATTGGCAAAGGCCATCTCATCCTGGTTGTCGATTGCCTGCCGGATCGCCGCAGGCAGTCCAGCCGCTAATGCATCTGTATCTATTGAGCTTTCCGGTGGATGCGAAGTTTGCGCCATTTTAGGGGTCCTTTTTTTATACCGTGATCAGATCCCTGATCTTTTCAAAGGTCTTCTCGCCAATCCCTGGCACATCCATCAGATCCTCGATCTGGGCAAATGGTCCGTTGGCTTCACGATAAGCGATGATCTGCTGCGCCGTCACCGGACCGATGCCCGGCAGGCTCTCCAGCTCCGTCTGGCTGGCAGTGTTGATATTGATCAGCTGTCCCGCCTCTAAAAGCGGCTCCGCCGTGCCGCTTCTCACCGCGGGCGCCCCCGCTGTGATCGCAGGCGGCAGAGTGGGCGCCATCACCCGCTCACCATCCTGCACCAGCGCCGCCAGGTTGAGTGCGCTGCTGTTAGCATCGGCTGAGAATCCCCCCGCTGCCCGGATAGCATCCTCCACCCGGCTGCCTGGCGCCAGGGAATAGACCCCTGGCTGCGCCACCGCTCCCGCCACATGCACAATCATCGGCTCAGGGGTTGGCGGAGGCTGCAGCACGATGGCCGCGCCGCGCCGCGGCTGGCTGACCAGCAGGATCAGGCCCCCTGCCAGCAGCCCGCAAACCACACCAAACACTATTTTCCACCAGACGCTCATGCCAACCTCCCAGACAAGCATCCAGGCACTTACCGCTTGACACAAACACAGCCCGCTGCGCTAAACCGCGCAGTTCATCAGGCAGGTTCTTTCGCTCAGGTCGTCTACCTGTGGATGGCGCCCTGGCTAAGCCACAGCTCCATCCAGTTTCAGACTTAACCCCAACCTCTGCCGCAGCGCGTCCACGTGTAAAATACGCACCCGAATCTGCTGCCCTTCTCTGAGCGCATATCCTGGCTGGGCAGAATTTTCACCCTGGCACATCTCAGACAAATGGATCAGCCCATCCAGCCCTTCCTCCAGGCGGGCAAATACCCCAAAGGGCGCCACGCTGGTCACCACGGCTTCCGTAACCTGGCCTGGAAAGTAGCGCTGCTCGGCGGTCTCCCAGGGATTAGGGCACATCCTTTTCAAGCTCAAGGCAATGCGGGCGCGCTCCTGATCTACCTGGATGACATACACCTGAACTTGCTGGCCCAATGCCGCCACATCTGTCGGGTGGTGTACTCTGCCCCAGGAGATTTCGGACACATGCACCAGCCCCTCCACACCTCCCAGATCCACAAAAATGCCAAAATCGGTGATATTGGTGATCGTGCCCACCGTGCAGTCCCCAGGCTTGAGCGTATCCAACAGATATTTACGGCTGCCCGGCTGCGAGAGCGCCGCCCGCTCCGAAAAGACCACCCGCCCGCGCTCCTGATCACACTCAATAATCTTCAGGCACAAAGTCCTGCCCTGGTAGCTTTCCAACCACATCTCCGGGCTGCTATCTCCACATGGCGTCTCGATCAGGTGAGACACCGGCACGAACCCCTGCAGTTCATCGCTGCTGACCAGCAAACCGCCTCGGTTGAAGCCAGTCACCTGCAGATAAACAACCTGATCTTGTTGGTAAAGCTGCAGCGCCAGCTCCCAATCAACCAGCTCTGCTTCAAATATCGCCGCCTGTGCGCCGGTCTTCTGCGGTTCCGCCCCTCCCTGGCGGGCGCAGCGGTTGTTCACCGGCGTATGCTGTGCTTCATCTTCAGCCAAGACGGCTTCCCACCACGACTCGTCCATGGGTGGTGGTGCAATATGATTTTCCTGGTATCGTCTTTTGCTTACCATTAAACCGACTCTCCCTGTTCTTGCGAAACATCATTTCGCCATCGGTTTGAATTAAAAGAGTTCCTTTGCAGAATGCCCATTACCAGCTTCCGTTTGCGTGGCTTGCCTCTCCATTTCGACAAGCGCATCCGCCACCGCCTCAATCGCCACGCGCTGCTTGCGGTATAAATCCGCTTCAGACATCGCCAGGCGCATGGCGATTTCACGCACTTTACGGCCCTCCAAAAATTTCATCTCCAATATATTATACAAAATCCATTCCGCTGTGAAGCGCCGTTCTCCCTCCGGTCGCACATATTCGATCGCCCTGCGCAAGGTGGAACGGAGCGCATTCGTCGGGCTTTCATCCATGTCCTGAGCAGTTTGCTGCACCACGCGCAGCTCAAGCAGTGGACTCTGGCTGAGCTTTGGCCCACCCCAATAATGCGTCAGGGCATCTCTCACCAATGGCGAGATATCCTGTTGGTCCACCGCCATGCTGGGGGTCACCAGCAGCTCTGTGCCATCATAACGCGCCGCCGCCCGCAATCGTTGGAACATATCCATCTGCGGAGTCAGTTCTTCAAGAGAACGGAATGCCTGCTGCTGCCTGGAACGATCTCGTAAGGCCAGGGCGGCCCGCCCGGTCAAAATCGCCAGCGCCTCAAGGTGATCTTTATCCAACACTTGATCCACCTGGCGCTGTACCCCCAATAAACCCAAAAGATCCGCAGAACCATTCCCCTGCCCTCTTAAGGGCACCAACCAGTAATCGCCCCAGGAAAACAGCTCCTCCCCGATCGCACCATGCCCGGGATCGTCCCCTGCTGTCTTCGAGCCGTTTTCAGCCACAGCCAGGAGCAGGTTGGCAGACAAATCCTCCTTCTCCAGCGTCAGATCACCTCCTGTCATTACCAGCATTTCCAGACGCCGGGATTGGTCGGCGCCCGCCGTCCCCAAGGCCGCTACAAAGGCCCTGGAAACCTGCAGGCGGTCGCATACCGCCGCCAGGATGGATTCCAAAAACTGCTGCAGGTCGCCCTGGGTCAATAAACGTTCATCCAGGGTTTGCAGCAGTTCTATTTCTTCCCGGTCCTTGCCCAAAAACAGCCAGCGCTCCCATCTGGGCGCGGCCAGCGTAATCAGATGCTCAAGGATCAAAATGCCCCCCACCATCAGCACCGGTACAATCGCAGACGAGTCGAAGCCCACCAGGTTGCCAGCACGCCGCACAACTGTGGTGATCGCCAGGATCGTCGAAGCCGCCACCGGCCCGCGCATGATCCACTTTAACAGCCTGCGCTTGACCACCCGATCTGGCCAGGAAACCCCAAAGAAGGCCACTCCATACGCCATCAGCACCAGCAGTGCAGATACCATCAGGTTGCTCAGAGTAACTGTCAGCCAGAAGATGATTTGATGGTCGGAGGCAAAAGAAGAGCCAAACAGCAGGTAGGGATAGGAGCCCAGCGCTGGGGCCAGGGCGCCGGTGAGCAGGTAGCTCATGCGCCGCCGCCCTGTGCTGGACAAGCTGCGCTTGTAAGCGCGCCAAAAATTGACCCAGGAGATGGTCATGATCAGGATGTAGAAAGCCGTGAACACCCAGGTCAGCCAGGTTCGCTGCAGATGAGGCGCGGGAACCGCCGTGGGCACCAGTGGGCCAACCAGCAGCGAGAAGGGCAAAGTTAACAAGAAAGCCAGCGATGCCAGGTACACCAGGCGCACCGCCAGCCATCTCCGCCCACGCGACGGGCGCCCGGTAGCAGTCAGCAGGCCGTCTGAAAAATGCAGATAGGCAGCCGGGAGAAAGGCGATCCCCACCCATTGCAGGCGCAGCCATATCTCCAACTGCGTATGATTCGCAGCGACGCTGCCCATCGCCTCAGCCACAAAAACGATCACCACGCACAGCATGATCAGGGCAAAAGAACGCGCCACCCGGTCACGCAGGTTGAAGGACAGCGCGTATAACAGCAGGGAGAATCCAGTAATCGCAATCCCGGCGGTAAGGAGTTCGTTCAGTGTGCGCAGTACATCTACCAGCAGCGAAGCCATAACCATTAAAACAACTTCTTAGATAAGCCTTCCTGTTACCTCAATGTAAAGACTTTCCAAATAAAATAGCAATTTCGTGATTGGCGTAATAACGGTCATTATAGCCGCAAAGGTCAAAACCCAGCTTTAGCGCCATCTGGATCGCCGGGTAGTTCTTGGGCTGCATCTCCAGCACCACGTGGCGGCTGTCCATATTGCCTGCCCATTCCAGCGCCGCCAGCAGCAAGGCGCTGCCAATCCCCTTGCGGCGCAGCTGCCGTTCCACTGCCAGATCAGTCACCCAGGTGGTGAGAGGCGCCTGGTGCAGTGTCATGCTGACATATCCCACCGGTTTTTTCTCCATCAGCGCGACCAGCAGACCTGAACGCATCGTCCAGGTGCTCTCCAGCAGCCGCGGCGAGCGCGGATATTCCACCCGCACGGCCCGCGGCAGGCGAACCTGCCGGAAGGTAATGGTATAAGCCTGCTCAACAATACCGCTGTTCTCTCTTCCCTGGTGAATCTCCATCTGCCAGACATGTTCGCTGGTGTAATGATGGTCGAGGGCGATCAAAGCCGGGATATCGCTGGCTATGGCGGGACGAATTTCTATTTGTGGCATGCTTGCTTCCTCTTATGGGCCTGATGTCGCCTGTGGAGCCAGCCCGACCCGCACCTGGATCGCGCAAGGGGCGGAGGCCTGGCCCTGGTTGTCGACAATTACCAGCGCCAGCTGGTAATCTCCCGGCGTCAGCCGGCTGGTGTCCCAATCGCCCAGCTTGCCTGCCGTGACAGGTGCATTGCCAGCCTGGATGGTCAGCCAGATGGTTTCATCGGGCCGCTTGACTTCAAATTTAAAGAAACCAAAATTGGGAATATTGGCGGTGCCGGTCACTGCGATCACCCCGCTCACCTCCTGCCCATTCCGCGGTGAGATGATCTCGATCTGCCCAGGGATACAGCCCGGTATGTTCGTCGGCTCTGGTGTGGTTGAGATAACGGTCGCCTGCAGCCCCTCTCCCTCTGTGAGAGGCGCCAGCAAAGTAATCGTCGGGGTAGCCAGTAAATTCAATGTTGCCGTAGGCACGGGAATCGCCCCCGGTACAACCGGAGCAATAAAGGATACCAGTACAAACTCGATCACTGCAAGAGTCAAAAGCAACACCAATGCACTTGCCGATTGATTCAGGCGTACCTGCGCGTTATCTCTTTCCAGACCAAATATTGCCCCGCGCAGTTCTTGCCAGGACAGGATAAACTTTCTAAGATAAATCAGACCCCCAAATCCTAGAAGAACATATATCCAAGGTTCGAAGTTGCGAAAAAAGCGCAGAGCTTCTTCCATGGGAGTCCGTTTTCGCCCGCTACAGCCGGCGCAGTACACCCTGGATCAGCGTCAAAAGCTGAGGGGCTATCTTTTGACCGGCTTCCAGCACCTCTTCATGCGTGGTCAGCGTGCTGCCATCCAGATTGGCCTTATTGCTGATGCCCGAGACGCCCAGCACCCGCGTGCCGCCATGCCGCGCCACAGTGACCTCTGGAACGGTGGACATCCCCACCGCATCAGCCCCTATCCCGCGCAGATACCTCAGATCAGCAGGTGTTTCAAAAGACGGACCCGCTAAACAAACATAAATCCCTTCGTGTAAGAGCAGATGCTGTTCCGCCGCCACCTGGCGCGCCAGCTCGCACAGCTGGTGATCATAAGCCTGGCTCATATCTGGGAAACGCGGGCCCAAATCGTCCAGGTTTGGCCCTCGCAAGGGGGTCAGCCCACTCATCCCAATCAGGTTCAGATGATCGGTGATCAGCATCAAATCCCCAGGGCTAAACTTGGGGTTTACCCCGCCCGCCGCGTTAGTCACCACCAGGATTTCGACCCCCAATCGCTGCATCACCCGCACCGGCAGGCCAACCTGAGCCATGCTGTAGCCCTCATAATAATGCGCCCTTCCCTGCATCACCATGACAGGCTGGCCCTCCAGCTCTCCGATGACCAGGCGGCCCTGGTGACCAATTACAGTCGAAACGGGCCAATAAGGCAGCTGATTAAAGGGAATAATCGTAGGCTCTTTGACCGCCTCCGCCAGCCCTCCCAGTCCCGAGCCCAGGATGATCCCCACTCGAGGTCGAAGGGTAGCTTTTCCGCCAATTAAATCTGCAACTTCGTCAATTTGTGAGATCGTAAAATAATCGCTCATTTGTCTATCCATATAATATTATTAAAACCAGCCCCAACCAGGACTTACACAATTAGTGGATGGCTGGGGGTGTTTGAGCAGGAACAGCCCGCTCAAACACCCCCAGTTTCCCCTGAAGTGCGTAACTCATAAATATTATAACATGCCCGCAGGCGCAGGCCAGATGGCTCAAACTGCTCTCAGGCTGGCCGCGAAGGCGGCGATGGCTTGCTCAACCGCCTGGTCATCGATCCAATAATGGGTCACCAGGCGGAAGCGCCGCGTCCCCACCACACCTACCAGCACCCCTTGTTCGGCTAATCGCTGCGTCACTTGCCTGGTTGACAGCCCGGTTTCTTCTGTAAACTCCATAAAGACCATGTTGGTGTAAGGCGTCCCCGCGTCCAGCACTATGCCAGGGATATTTGCCAGGCCTTGCGCCAGGTGCTTTGCCCGGGTATGATCCTCTGCCAGGCGATCTACCATTTTCTCCAGGGCGATGATACCAGCCGCCGCCAGCACGCCTGCCTGGCGCATCCCACCGCCCAGCTGCTTGCGGATGCGATGGGCGCGTTGGATAAATTCGCCCGATCCGCATAACACCGAGCCTACCGGGGCAGACAGCCCCTTGCTCAAGCAAAACGTGACCGAGTCGACCGGCTCCGCCAGTTCCCTGGCGCTTACTCCCAGCGCGACCGCCGCGTTGAAGATGCGCGCCCCATCCAGATGCAGCGAGAGTCCCCGCTCATGCGCCAGCTTCCCCACCGCCTGGGTGTACTCCAGGCCGATGACTACCCCGCCGCAGCGATTTTGCGTGTTCTCCAGGGCGATCAGGCGCGTGATCGGATAGTGCGGGTCATCCGCCCGGATTGCCGCCCGGATATCCTCCAGCGCCAGCGTGCCATCCGGTTGGCTGGCTAGCTGGCAGGAATGCACCCCCCCCAGGGCCGAAATCCCGCCCGCCTCGAACAGGAATGTGTGGGCTTTGCTCCCCAGGATAACCTCGTCGCCCCGCTGGCAGTGCGCCAGGACGGCTACCAGATTGCCCATCGTGCCAGAAGGGATGAACAGCCCAGCTTCTTTGCCCATCATCTCGGCAGACATTTCCTGCAGGCGGTTGATGGTCGGGTCTTCGCCATACACATCGTCACCCACCTCAGCCTGAGCCATCGCCTGGCGCATCTCTGGGGTCGGCTTGGTCACGGTATCCGAGCGCAGATCGACAATATTCATCCTCGTTTCTCCATTTTCCCGCCAGCACAACCTGAAACTAGCTTCGCTGGCGTAAGTTTTCTAGCGCCTCCGCCAGTTCATCCGGCAGGGCTGCTTCAAAAGTTTGCGGCTTGTTTTCATTGCGCAGGCGGATGCTCAGGCGGGCCGCATGCAGAAAGTGTCTGCGCAGCGGCAGACTGGCATGCCGCCGCCCGTAGATGGTATCCCCGACTACCGGGCAGCCCAGGAACGCCATGTGCAGGCGGATTTGGTGGGTGCGCCCGGTTAACGGGTGCACCTCCACCAGGGTATGAGCGGGATAGCTCTCCAGGGTGCGATACTCGCTGATCGCCTCGCGCCCTTTTTCCGGGTTGACGATCGCCATCTTCTTGCGCTGCTTCAGGTCTCGCCCGATAGGCGCTTCAATCCTCCCCGTCGGGGTTGGCGGGGCGCCATCCACCAGCGCCAGGTACACTTTTTCGACCTTCCTCAGCCGGAACTGATCCTGCAGCCAGCGGTGGGCGCGCTCGTTCTTTGCCAGCAAGATCAAGCCAGACGTATCCCGATCCAGACGGTGCACCACCCCAGGGCGCTGCACCCCGCCGATGCCTTCCAGTTCTGGGGCGTGCGCCAGGGCAGCGTGCACCAGCGTCCCGCTGGCATGCCCGGCCGCCGGATGCACCACCATCCCAGCTGGTTTGTTCACCACCATCAGTTCATCATTTTCAAAGACGATATCCAGCGGAATGTCTTCCGGCTCCAGGTCGCTCGGCGCGGCAGGCGGGATGCGCACTTGAACCGTAACACGCCTGTCCAGCACCTGGCCGGCTTTATGCGCCGGCGCACCATCCACCTCTACCAGGCCATCTCTGATCAACCCCTGCAAACGCGAACGGGAAAACTCCGGCAGACAGGCCACCAGGAATTTATCCAGGCGCTCCGCCTGTTTCCCCTCAAAGGTGAACGCCGCCAGCCGGTCACTCACCCTTCCCTTCCTCTAGCTCGCCAGCTTCAAGCTCACGGGCTTCAACCGGCAGATTGGCTGCCGCTCGCTTTTCACGCTGATCCCGGATCAGCAAATCCAGCACCAGCACAGCCACCCCCATCGAGATGCAGGCATCGGCGACATTAAACACAGCAAAATTCCCAACCGAAACAAAATCCGTCACGTAGCCGCGCGTCAGGCGGTCGATCAGGTTGCCAATTGCGCCCCCAAACTGCAGGCACATCGCCAGGCGCAGCCCCCAATCTTTGCGCGGCACCTGAGGGAAAAAATACAGGATCGCCGCCGCCACAATAAACGAAAGCACCATGAACACATCGCCCATGTTTTGAAAGATGCCAAACACTGCCCCCGTGTTCTTCCAATGGATCAGCCGTACATACTGAGTCAGCCAGAAATCTGGCATGAACACCTCGCCAAACGCCAGGTTCGCCCGGATCAGATACTTTGTCCATTGATCCAGCGCCACGATCAAACCGCCCACCCCCAGCAGCATGGCATAATCTACAAGATAATGTTTTAGTTTCAAAATTGATCTCCACCAGGAATAAAGTTAAGTCGTCCTACATTTTACCTCAGCTAAGGCCGATTCGACGATAGCAGGTCAGTTCGGTTTAGCTTACCGCAGGCGACCAGATCATCGCCCAATCGTTCATACAGCACTTCGCCCAGCCGCAGCCAGCCAATCGCGCCCGCTTCCACTGCCGGCAGCCCGCCCAGGAAAACCGGGGCGACCGTCAGGATCACCTGATCAGCCAGACCCTGGCTCAGCATGCTGGAGATCACCTGTGCGCCGCCTTCAACCATCAGGCTGTCGATCCCCATCTCTCCCAGGCGGTCCAGCAGATCACAAAGCGAGACGCGCCCTTCCCTCCCAGCCGGCAGGCTCAATACCCTGGCTCCGGCGGCTTCCAGGGCGCTGCGTTTTTGCGGTTCAGCGCCCTCCGTGGCCGCGATCCAGGCCGGACGAGGGTGCTGCCGGATCAGTTTCGCCTCAATCGGCGTGCGCAGGCGGCTGTCCAGGATCACGGGCTGAGGATCAGGCCCCGAGACATGCCGCACGGTCAGCCGCGGATCGTCTGCCAGCACCGTGCCCACCCCCACCAGGATGGCCGCGTGTATCGCCCGCAGCTGGTGGGTCAGCCGGGCAGATTCAGCGCCGCTCAAGGCAGTCGGCTGGCCGCGCCGAAGGGTCAGGCTGCCGTCCAGGCTCTGGGCGTAGCACAGGCTGACCAGGGGCCGCCCGTAATGCTGGCGGTGCGTTCCGGCCTGGGTTAACCAGTCCTCAACGATCTCAAGAACGGCTATTTTCATCCCCCTCGAAGCCTGCAGCTTTATCGCAGGATAAAATGGCAGTGCGCCTGGTCATCATGGCGCAATTCTACCATCTTACAAATCTCTCCGGCTGAACTGGCGCATCGCCCAGGCCAGCATCGCCAGCAGATACAGCCCGGCATAGATCATCATCGCTGTGCTCGGGTAGGTTCCCGATGAAAACGGCGTCGCCCCCAGGATCGACACCAGCGGGGACTGCATCTCATAAGCCGCCCGCCGCCACAGCGCTTCGCTGGGCATCATCAGGCTGGTGATCACCCCCACATTCACCGCCGTCTGGCTGGCAGCCTGGTTGCTCAAATACCCGCCGATCTGCTCGATCCAGCCGCCGATAAAGGCGATCCCGTACAGCCCAAACACCAGCACCCCGTTCGCCAGGGTGGAAAACATCGTTCCTCCCAGCAGTGATACGCTCAGCAGGAGCAGGGCGTTCAGCCAGATCAGCGCCAAAGCGGAGAGCGGATGCGGAGCGATATAATCCGCTCGCAGGTATACCAGCAGCATCACTCCCCCGCCCATCAAGAGCAGATACAGGCTGATCATCCCGGCAAAACCCAGCCATTTCCCCAGCACTACCTCCCAGCGCCGCAGAGGCTTGGCGACCAGGGTATGGATCGTCCCAGAGTTGATCTCGCCAGACAGCGTATCCACCGAGGTCAACACCGTCATGATGGCGGTCAAGAAATTGACCACATACATCCCCGCCAGCAGCATAAAGTTGCGGATCTCGTTCAGCCCCACCAGGTTAGCTTTCCCATATGCCTTTTCGACGTCCACATTGACATAATGGAAACCCACCCCAAAGATAGCCAGGAACACCAGCCCCAGCAGCAGAGCTGCCAGCAGAATTTTGCGCCGGGCAGCCTCTTTAAAAGTCAGGCGGGCAATAATCAGCGTGCTCATCGCTTTCTCGCTACAGGCCTCCGTCGGTGCCGACGATTTCGATAAACAGGTCTTCCAGCGAGACATGCTGCGGGCGCAGGGCATACACCTCCGCCCCTTGCTCTACCAGATAGCGGTTGATCTCCGGCAGATCCGCCTCGCTTGCCAGCGTCAGGGTCAGGTTTTCGCCGTCCAGGCGCACATTACGGCTCCAGCGCTCCAGCCCCTGCAGCGCCTCTGGCAGCAGGTTGCGCGCCCGCACCTGCACACTCAATTCACCCTCCACCAGCGTCTGCAGCGCGCTGATGCGGATCACCTCGCCGTGCTTGATAAAAGCCACCCGGTCGCAGGTGATCTCCACCTCGCTCAACAGGTGCGAGTTCAAGAAAACTGTCGTGCCGCGCTGGCGCAGGTCGCGGATGATATCCCGCACCAGCCGCCGCCCCACCGGGTCCAGCCCGGAGGTGGGCTCGTCCAGGATCACCAGCTCCGGCTGGTTGAGCAGCGCCTGAGCCAGCCCGATGCGCTGCAGCATGCCCTTGGAGTACTCCCCCAGCTTCTTGTGGGCGTGGGGCCTCAGCCCCACCAGATCGAGCAGCTCGGCGATGCGCTTGCGCGCCAGGCCTTTCTCCATGTGGTACAGATCAGCGTGCAGCGCCAGGAACTCCTCCCCCCGCAGCCAATCATGAAAGCGGAAATGTTCGGGCATGAAGCCCACCCTCCGGCGCACCATCGGCTCGCTCAGCGGCTGCCCGAACAAGAAACCCTCGCCGCCGCTCGGCTTCACCAGGTGTAACAGCATTTTCACCGAGGTGGTCTTCCCCGCCCCGTTTGGTCCCAGGAATCCAAACACCTCGCCGCGTTCAACACTCAGGCTCAAATCACTGACCGCGACTTTATCGCCATAAAGTTTGCGCAGATGGGAGGTCTGGATGACAGCGTCAGGCATAGGGATGGCTTTGAAGGGCTGCTGTCTGGCAGCCCTTCAAAGCATATTTTACTGCATTGAACTCACAAAACGCAGGGCGGTTTCCAGGTCGCCCAGGCCATTCAGTACATAAACAATCCCGCTCTTGATCCACACCAGCCCATACTGCACCTCGCTGCGGCTCATGCGGATGAAGGTGCCAGTGACGCCGTCCACCTGCACATCCTGGTATTCCGTGCCGTAGCGCGGGATCGGCATGATGAAGGTGCTGGTCCAATCCACATTGCGGGCGAAACCTTGCGCTTCCTTCTGGCTCATCCCCAGCAGCTGCAGATAAGCCTCCCCAATGCGTGCCACATCCAGGTCGGGAGGCGCCGTGATGCTCGGGCTGGGCACCTGCAGCAGGCTGGTGCAGTCAGCCAGCGGCTTACTGTCTGGCATGTCCGGGTCTGAGCTTTGCTCTAGCTCACCCTCCGGGCATTCCCCATACCTCGCCAGCACACCGGTTGGCACGGTCACCTGCACTTGCGCCCCGTCCAGGTTATCCGCCAGTTCGATATCCGTGCGCCCCATATCCGCCAGCACCGCTCGCACCAGTTCCAGATCAATGTTGAGGGTTGCCTTGCCGCCGGGCTGCACGCTTAGCTGCAGCGGTTCATCAATCTCGCTGGGCAGGCGCACCGGGAACCCTGCCAGCTGGCTGGCTTCCTCAGCGCTGGCCGCTTTCTGAATCTCGCCCGGCTCGTCGAACTGTACATCCCTCGAGAACAGGTATTCCAGATTCGAAGACGATTCCAGCTGCCCAGGCAGTTTCTCCGTGTCCACCTGCACCACCCGGATCTGCTCCACCCGGAACAGGCCCAGGAAGTTATTCGCGATCGCCCGCACCGGCGGGAAAGCCAGCGCTGCCGCCAGGGTGACCATCACCGCCAGGGCAATCCAGGCCGGGCGATATCCCGGCGCAGTTATTTTTTTCCACATGCTCATTTTCTCCTTTCCATTATCAAACAGGCGCGCTTCCAACCTGGAACGCGCCGCTCGCACAGATATCGGGGCTGCTGGCATTTCAGCCAGGCATCCCAGTTGAGCCTCCACTCGCATCCGGCGTTCGCCCAGCCTCTCAGCCATTTCCTGGCAGCCTGGGCAGGAGGCCAGGTGCGCCTCCACCTGCTGGCGCTCCTCGGCGCTCAATTCCTGATCCTGATAGGCGCGCATCCTTCCTTCGCTGGGGTGCATCTCAGCCTCCTTTTCCATACTTCTGTTCGAACTCTCGCTCGGCGCGGGTCAGCAGCTTGCCCACCGAACCCGGCGCCACACCCAGGGCGGCCGCAATTTCGGCGTATGCCAGGCCCGAGTGGCGCAGCAGCAGGATCTGGGCCGAACGGCTCTTCATCGCCCTCAGCGCTGCCCGCACCCGCTCTTGTTCCTGGCGCTTCTCAAATTCTGCCGCCGGATCTGCTGGATGATTTCGCTCCAGGTCGCTGACTCCGGCTTGCAGCTCATAAAGCTGGCGGCGTTTGCGCGCCCGCAGGGCATTCAGCCCCAGGTTGTTCACCACCCGGTACAGCCAGCCGACCAGGTTGTCAGCCTGGGCAGGCGGTCTGCGCTGCAGCTGCACAAAGGCCTCCAGCGCCAGGTCTTCCGCCTCCGCCGGGTCGCCCACCAGGCGATATGCCGCCGCGTACAGCCGCTCCCAATGCTGCTGGAAAATCCTCTCCAGATCGGGGGCGTCTTCTTGGGCCGCCAGGGCCTCGGGCTTGCGTTGCGACAGGGTCATAGCCATCGAGGGTCTCTTCGCCGTGCGGTCATGCTCACTCATACATATAACACCGCTCGAGGAAGAAATAGGACAAAGGGCAGTGGATCCGTGAAAAGTCAGCCAGAGATCAGAAAACCGGTCATTTTCAAGCGGGATTATAACGAGAATCTCTCTCACAGGCTATCGGAATTCCCCCTGCCCCGCCGCGTGAATAAATTCAGCGGCTGATACACCAAACGTGCTGGAAGCACGTTCCCCCCTCCCAGCCCGCTTTAGTGGGCTTCCCGTACCAGCCGGGGGATTTATCCCACCGGCGCTATCATCCCACCGGCGTTATCCCCACCGGCGGCATCCCCACCGGCGGCATCCCCACGGCGCCATCCACCCGGCATCCCCCCTTCCGACATATCCCGCCGCGCGTCCCCGCCGCGTGAATGAATTCAGCGGCTGCTACAGCAAACGTGCTGAAGCACGTTCAAAACGATGATCGGCTGGTTCAGCCCGCTTTAGCGGGCTTCATGTACCAGCCGGGGGATTCATCCCACCGGCGCTATCCCCACGGCGGCTGTCAAAAAACATTTAGAATGGTGGCTCTTCTACCTGATAAGCGCCTGCCTCATCTTGCATGGTGTGAGGGGATGATGGCAGGTTATTTCCAATATTTTCCAGAGCCTCATCCCCTTCAGCCTCTCTTTCCAACCATGCGTTCGTTGTTCCCTGCTGGTGGTGCGCTTTCTGGTTGTTCACATAAGCCTCAGCATCTTTGCGCTGCCGTTCGCCCAGCGTCAGCACGCCATAACCGCGCTGCCAGGCAAAGCTGCTGTCTAAAATATTGGCTTTTTTCAAATCGTGGGAGCTGGCCCCCTTCAGGTTTTTAACCACCTCGGCAATGGAGAGATGCGGAGGAATTGCCACCACCAGATGAATGTGATCCTGGATGCCATTGATTGCATACACATACACCCCCATACTGGCGGATTTTCTGATCAGGTAAGCAAACAGGTGCGGCTCCACCTCCGGTTGAATCCAGGGCTGGCGATTCCGGGTTGCCCACACCAGATGATAATACGCACGCCAGAATGACATATGGCACCTCCTGATATTTCTCCGACTTCACCCCATTTGCAGCGCCAACTGCCCCACGTCCTCACGATTGGGCCTCTCATCAAGGGTAAATCCCGGCGAGTCTGCTGATAACCTTCGCTCAGCACGCAATTACCCCTGCCCGAAACGTGCTTCAGCACGTTTTCTATACCAGCGCCCGAATTCATTCGGGGCGGCATCAGGAAAACCCGCCGCCGGTGGAGGGCTCACCCCCCACACCCCCCGTTCCAGGATTCCAGAATCCCAGCAGCCAGCAAACCAGAATCATCCGGAGCGGAGACAGCGGAAGCCGTCGTAGTAGTACGTAATGACGGGCGGGTAGTCGACCCGGTTGGCAGAGCGCACGTCGTTATCGCTGGAGCCCCACGAGCCGCCCCGCAGCCCACGGAATGTTTCTCTCTGTGGGCCTTGCGGGTCCCGGGGCACCGCCTGCGCGCGCTGGGCATATTCTCCTTTGTCATACCAATCGGCGACCCACTCACACACATTTCCCGCCATATCCGCGCAGCCGTAAGGGCTGTCGCCCTGCGGGCTGTAGCGCCCGACCGGCGTAGTGTCTCCAACCTTCCCGCCAAAGTTGCATCTCTTTTCATCCGGCCGTTCCTCCCCCCACGGGAAGGTGCGCCCGTCCGTGCCTCGCGCCGCCTTCTCCCACTCCGCCTCCGTCGGCAGCCGCACCGCCTGCCCGCTCGCCTGGCTGGCCCACTGGCAGAACGCCAGGGCGTCATGCCAGCTGACATGCACCACCGGGTGCTGCTCCTTGCCAGCGGGGATTTTCCCGCCTTTCCAATGCCTCGGCGCAGTTCTATTGGTGGCCTGGACAAAGGCCTGGTACTGCCGGTTGGTCACCGGGTATCTGCCCATCCAGTATTCCGACAGCTCAACGGTGTGCTGCGGCTGTTCATCCTTCAGGTATTTCTCATCCGCACCCATCTCCCGCACCGCCCGCTGCACCTGCTCCGGCGAGGAGCCCATCAGGAATGGCCCGGCGGGCACATGCACCAGTTCCATCGTCACTCCGGACGCCAGGGTCAGCACGCTGGGCGCTTTTCGCTCTGGCGTCTGCGGCTGCTCTGGTTTTGGAGCAGCCGCAGCAGGTTCTTGCGGCTTAGCCGCCCGCTTGCGGGGCGCCGATTTGGGCGGCGCGGCTTGGCCCTGCTCCTTTTGGGCAGCCGGTTGGGCGCCTGGCTGCACCTGGAACAGGAGACCATCCGGCGAGCGCATGTACAGCACCGGCGTGCCCCATTCCAAACTGCGCTTGAAGGCAATGCTGATCGCAGTGCGCCCCTCGCTCACCGCGGCGTCCACCGGCAGCCCCTCCGCCAGGGACTCGTAGAATACGCGGGCGAATTCGATCGCCGCCTGGTTGGTGATCTTATGCTGCATGGCGATCACGGCGGGCAGGCCGCGCCGCACCAGGATCGAGGCGGTGCTGGAAAAGATATCTCGCCGCCCGCCGCGCGCCCCTTCGCACGAATTGAGCAGCGCCAGGCGCAGCGAGCGCTGGTTGCCCAGCAGGCGCGCCAGCTGGGTGGCGCCCAGCAGGTGGGTATTGCCATCTTCCTTGCACAGGGCAATCTCGCCCTCGTCGGTCTGCTCGTTGAAACGGCCATGGCCGATAAAATGGAACACGTGCCAGGGGTCGCGCAGGGCGCTCTGCAGCTCGCGCCAGTCGCCGCTCTCCAGCCAGGTGAGTTTCACCAGGCCCTTGCGCGTCAAGCCCTGCAGGGCTTGCTCCAGCCGCTCCTGTTCCGTGTCAATCTCAATCTCTTCCTGATCCAAAGGGCTGGCAACCATGCCCAGGATGCGCAGCGGCGGCTGAATTTCCAGCGGCTGGATCGTCTGCGGCAGGGACAGATAGCGCACCACCGGCGTATCCCGCCGCAGGCACAGGTATTCGCCCTGGTCGGGTTCGTACAGGTATTCCCAGGGCAGGGCTGCCAGCTCGGGCGGCTGGATGCGCAAACGCAGGCGCAGCCCCTTGCCCTGCTGGGCGGCGATCTCCAGGCTGCGGGCGAAACAGCGCTGCACCTGGCCGCGCATCAGGGTCGCCAGCAGCTTCAGCCCAAGCTCCTGCACAGCTTTTTCCTCGCTGGAAGGGATCAGGCGCTGGCTCACCCCCGCGCTGAGCAGGGCAATCCTGAGCTTGTCATCATAACGCTCGATATCATTCTGTGAAAAGGGGAACTGGGTGATCGCCTCGGCCTGCCCCCCTGGGGAATCCAGCACTGCCAGCCGGTATCCGTCCTCCCGGGCAGGGCTGATCTCCAGGTCAAAATTCAGGTATTGGATGAGAGGCGCTTTCGACTGTTCTGGCACGAGGTCCGCCTGCGGCAAGCCTGACTGATCTTCTGACCAATTATACCCTCTTCCGGCTTCTCCCCTGCCTCCCTTCGCGCCCTTCGCGTCTTCGCGGTGTTCCCTAGACCCCTGGGGTTTCAAAAACCCCAGGGGTCTGTGCGCGGTGGGCGAACACGCCGGTTAGCCCCTGCCATCGTTGGCTTTTTAACCACCAGGCCACCAAGGCGCAAAGATTCTGACAAACCTTTGTGCCCTTCATGGTTAGAATCCTTCGCGCCCTTCGCGTCTTCGCGGTGTTCTCTTCGCCACCCTCCCACCCTCTCCCTCCTCAATAGATGTATAAAGTGATGTATAATCACCCCAGAGGTGCCCGATGACTACCAACATGGTGCGCAAGCAGATCTACATCTACAAACGCCAGGACATACTGCTCAAGCGGCTCTCCCAAACCCGCGGCGTGAGTGAGGCCGAGCTCATCCGCCAGGCGATCGAGAGCGAGTTGGGCGGGGCGCATTCCCAGCCTGTTGCCGCCGATCGCACTGCCTGGAATGAACTGCTGGCTTTCTGGCAGGAACGCCGCGCTCTTGGAAAAACCGGCGAGCCTTACCGCTGGAACCGTGAAGAAATCTACGCCGAACGCGAAAGCCGCTGGTTGCGCGACCGCCACCCGGATGAGCAGGAAAAGCAGGAATAGCTTATGCCCACCATCCTGATTGACACCAACTTGTTGGTTTATCTATATGACAACAATGCGCCAGACAAGCAGGAACAAGCGCGCCAGGTTTTGGACCGCTTGGACTGGCGGAAAACCGGCTGCCTGAGTGTGCAGAACCTGGCCGAGTTCCTGCGCGTGTCCACTCAGAAACTCAAACCTCCCCTCACCGCATCCCAGGCCCTCGAACAGGTCAACCTGTTCATTCGCATGTGGCCTGTCTTTGATCTTACCCCGCTGGTAGTCCTCGAAGCCGCCCGCGGCGCCCGCGATTACAGCCTGTCCTATTTCGATGCCCAGATCTGGGCTTCTGCCCGCCTCAACCAGGTCCCGGTCATCTTCAGCGAAGATTTCAGCCCCGGTCAGACCCTGGAAGGCGTCCGCTTCGTCAACCCCTTTGCGCCCGATTTTCGCTTACAGGATTGGTCGTAGGTAAAAAATCTAACTATCGGTGGATAGCATTTACAAATTGGAGTACAAATGAACCAGGTCAGAAAGATTCGCAAAGTCTATAAAAGCAAACCTACCCTCGAAGGCGCCGGGGTGGCGCTCAAACGCGCTTTCGGCTTCCGCGAGCCGCAGCAGTTCGACCCCTTCCTGCTCCTGGACGATTTCCGCTCGGACAACCCGTCCGATTATCTGGAAGGTTTTCCGTTTCACCCCCATCGCGGCATCGAAACCATCACCTACATGCTCAAAGGTACCATAGAGCATCAGGACAGCCTGGGCAACCAGGGCGTCATCGGCCCGGGCGATGTGCAGTGGATGACCGCCGGCAGCGGCATCATCCATCAGGAAATGCCTAAGCCAGACCCCCAGGGCTCCATGCACGGCTTCCAGCTCTGGGCCAACCTGCCCGCCCGCTACAAAATGATGCCCCCGCGCTATCAGGAGATCAAAGCCGATCAAATCCCCACCCTACAGGCCGATGGCGGCGTGCTCATCCGCCTCATCTGCGGTTCGGTGGCAGGTGTTCAGGGCCCAGTAAGCCAGGTCATGATCGCGCCGCAGTACCTGGATGTGACGGTTCCTCCTGAAACTGAGTATATCCACCCTACCCCGCTTGGACACACCGTCTTTGCCTATGTCATCGCTGGCCTGGGCGCCTTCTGCCAGCAAGAAGACCCCTTCTCATACGAAATGGAGGGGGCTAACTATTTCGATACACAGCGCAGCGGCGTGCTCTCAAACGAGAGCCTGGTGCTCTTCGAGGATGGTGACGCCGTGCGGGTGCGGGCGAGCAGCGAAGGTGCGCGCTTCCTGCTCATCTCCGGAAAACCCATCGGCGAACCGGTCGCCTGGTATGGGCCGATCGTGATGAACACCCAGACCGAGCTCCGCCTGGCCTTCGATGAGCTGCAAGCCGGGACCTTTATCAAGCATCCATAGAACACTTCAAGAGAAATTAGGGGTGTTTGGGCGGGCATAGCCCGCCCAAACACCCCCGACCACCCATTAATTGCGTAAGTCCTAAGGATATCGAATCAAGACAGATTGCCTCTTTTATTTGTGATATTTGTCACATACGATCCGGGCCGGGGCAGTTTACAATTTGTGAAAATTTTCATTAATTGTTGTCAGATTAATGCTTTAGTTTTACATCATCGCGGCCCCGCAGCCATGCCCCGCGACTAATCAAGGAGAGAGCAGTGAGCCTCACCATTTTGAGGAAAACCAACCTGAGCCAGTTCGTCGCTGGCCTTCTGCCTCATTACCGGGTGGGCGGCCCGGTGAAATTCAATGGCTCCTATGCCTTCAAAGACATTCAGGATCCAGAGGATCTGAGGCTGGACTACCCGACCACCATCCTGCCCCCCAAAAAGTACCTCCTGCCAGTCAGGGAGACTTTGTTCAGCTTCGACCATTCCACCGGCAGCATCACAGAAGCCGAACTGCCCCCCCCAACCGTGCTCTTTGGCGTCCACACCTGCGACCTGCATGCCATCCAGCTCCTGGATCGCGTCTTCACCCGCGGGCATATCGACCCCAACTACGTCAAGCGCCGCAAGCAGACCCTCATCATCAGCCTCGAGTGCCTCAACCCCTGCGATGAGCATTCCTTCTGCAAGAGCATGGGCACCCTCACCGCCGATGAAGGCTACGACATCCACATGATCGATCTCGGCGACGCCTACATTCTGGATGCCATCAGCGAAGAAGGCCAAAATTTACTCAAGCATGCCCCGGTCGAGCCTGTCACGCCCAAAGATATGCAGCGCATGAACACTGTGCTCAATGAGAAATGGAGCCGCTTCCCCTACCGCCTGGACTTCGATGTCAGCGAACTTTCCCCCCTCCTCACCGTCAGCATGAAAAGCCCGCTGTGGGAAGAGTTGGGCCAGCGCTGCCTGGGCTGCGCCGCCTGCACCATTGTCTGCCCCACCTGTTTCTGCTTCGATGTCAAAGATGAAACCGACTTGACCCTCACCCGCGGCGAGCGCGCTCGCAATTGGGACTCCTGCCAGCTGGACGATTTTGCCACCGTAGCTGGCGGGCACAACTTCCGCCAGAGCAAGGCCCTCCGCCAGCGCCACCGCTTCATGCGCAAAGGTAAATATATCCTCGCCGCCCACGAATACCTGGGCTGCGTCGGCTGCGGTCGCTGCGCCCGCGCCTGCCTGGTGGACATCACCCCGGTCAAAGTATTTAACGAACTCTACCATCAGAGAGAAGCCGGAGGTCGTTCATGATTGCCACTTTGAAAAATAATTCCCCTCTGGAACAGCTCCCCGTCGAGGATACCCTCTACATGCCCGTGATGGCGCGCATCCAACGCGTCGAGCAGCTCACCGCCCTGGAAAAGCTGTTTACCCTTGAGCTGCCCGCTGGCATGTCCCTCGGTCATCGCCCGGGCCAGTTCGTCGAAGTCTCCATCTTGGGCGTCGGCGAGGCCCCCATCAGCATCAGCAGCTCCCCCAGCCGCAGCAATGGCGTTTTCGAGCTCTGCGTGCGCCGGGTAGGCAATGTCACCAGCGCCATGCACCGCCTGGAAGCAGGTGCAATGGTCGGCATTCGCGGCCCCTTCGGGCGCGGCTTCCCCTACGAAAAATTCCGCGGAAAAGACATCCTCTTTGCCCCCGGCGGCCTCGGCCTGGCGCCCCTCCGCTCGCTGATCAACCAGGTCATCGATGAACGCGCTCTCTTCGGCCGTGTCATCATCCTGTACGGCGCCCGCAGCCCGTCCGAAATGCTCTTCACCACAGAGCTGGCCGAATGGGCCAATCGCTCCGATCTGGAAGTCCACATCACCGTGGATCGCGGCGATGACAACTGGAAGGGCAGCGTGGGTGTCATCACCACCCTCTTCCGCAAGATTTCGATCAACCCCCGCAACACCGTCGCTGCCACCTGCGGCCCGCCCATCATGTACCGCTTTGTCCTGATGGAACTGCTCGGTAAGGGCATCTCCAACGGCAACATCTATCTGTCCCTGGAACGGCACATGAAGTGCGGCGTGGGTAAGTGCGGTCACTGCCAGATCAACCATGTCTACGCCTGCCAGTCCGGCCCTGTATTCCCCTATTCAGAGATTATGGGCATGGAGGAAGCGCTGTGACTGCCAGCGGTAAACCCAAAATCGCCTTCTTTGACTTCACCTCCTGCGAGGGCTGCCAGCTCACCGTGCTGGATTCTCTCCAGACCCACCCCGAGCTGCTTCAGGTGGTCGAGATCGTCCAGTTTCGCGAGGCCATGAGCGAAAAAGGCGAGGATTATTACATCGCCTTCATCGAAGGCTCCTGCACCCGCCAGAGCGATGAGGCCCGCCTGCACAAGATCCGCCAGCAGGCTTCCATCGTCGTTGCCCTGGGCGCCTGCGCCCACCTGGGCGGCGTCAATGCCCTCAAAGCCCTCCACCCGCTGGATGAAGTTCGCCAGTATGTCTATGGCGACAAGGCCGATCAATACGAAACCTACGATGCCCGCCCGATTGACGCCGTCATCCCGGTGGATTTTGCCATCCCCGGCTGCCCCATCGACCGCGACGAATTCCTCGCCTGCGTCAAGGCGCTCCTGCTGGGCAAGAAGCCTCCCATCCCAGATTACCCCGTCTGCGTGGAGTGCAAGCTCAGAGAGAACACCTGCCTGTTCACCCTCGGCAAGGTCTGTTTAGGCCCGATCACCCGCGCCGGCTGCAAAGCCATCTGCCCCACTTACGGCCAATCCTGCGAGGGGTGCCGGGGATTCATCTCAAACCCCAACGATAGTTCGATGCGCAGCGTGCTTGCCGAACATGGTTTATCCCCCGAAGATATCACCACGATCTACACCATGTTCACCTCCTACCAGGTGCGGCAAAAACTGATCCAAGGTAAATCTTAAATGGTGCTGCTATGAATAAGCGAATTGATGTTCATCACGTAACCCGCGTGGAAGGCCACGGCAATATCTATGTGGAAGTCAAAGACGGCCAGTTGAAAGAATGCCGGATGGATATCGTCGAATCCCCCCGCTTCTTCGAAGCCATGCTGCTCGGCCGCCCCTATCTGGAAGCCTCCCACATCACCAGCCGCATCTGCGGCATCTGCGCCACCGGGCACGCCACCGCTTCCCTGCGCGCTTCAGAGACCGCCCTGGGCGTGCAGCCCAGCCAGCAAACACAGCTGCTGCGCAAGCTCACCTTCCACGGCGAAATCCTGGACAGCCATATCCTGCATGTCTACATGCTGGTCGCTCCAGACCTGCTCGGCGTGGGCAGCGTCATCCCCCTGGCCACCTCCCATCCCGAAGTCGTCCTGCGCGCACTGCGCATGAAGAAGCTGTCCGGCGATATTTGCGCCGTCGTCGCTGGCCGCCACACCCACCCCATCGCCATGACCGTGGGCGGTTTTACCCACTTCCCCACTGCCAGCGAACTCAAAGCCCTGCGCCAGCGTCTGGTGGACTGTCGCGCCGATGTGGATGCCACCGTTGACCTGATGAAACGGGTAGTGTGGAAATACATCGACGACACCAAACGGATAGCCACACAACTAAAAGCCCCGGATGTAAAGCAAACCTGCCAAAATATTTGGAACTTT
>JAFGQI010000106.1 GCA_016935755.1 Anaerolineales bacterium | reverse complement strand
TGGAAGCTGTTAGGTGCGGGCTATGCTTTCTGGCAGCCGGATGTAACTGGATTTAGTTCACTGGTGCAGGTCGCTCTGCTGCTGATTGGCCTGTTCTGGTCCACAAAGGTTGCCCGTCAACTCATAACACCCAATAACCGGCGAGCGGCAGCACCGGTGCTGGTTTTCTGCCTGTTATTCACCCTGGTCATGCTGTGGCTGTTGGTTGGATAAGATCATGCGCAAAGAATGGTTGGCCCGTATCCTGATTGTTGTCTTGCTGGCTGCCGCGGTTGGAATCCCGGCGTTGGGCTGGTGGCGAGGTTCGCAGGGCGTTCTGCTGCATGCCCGTATGGCCGAGACCGGCGGCTGGACGCCCGAAAACCTGACGGTTGCAGTTGGACAACCGCTGCACCTGCGCCTGACATCGGATGATGTCACCCACAGTTTTGCGATTGGCCAGTCCGACCAGCCTTCAGTGGATGTGCACCCTGGTGAGATTACCGAAGTCACACTGGTTTTTGATAAACCGGGAAAGTACACCTTCTACTGCACCCGCTGGTGCAGTCTCAACCACTGGCGAATGCGCGGCGTCATTGAAGTCACCGCCCCCCACGGACAAGAAAGCACACCAGAAGCTGTTGATCCACCGCTTTACGTGCGCCTTGGGCTGGACATCGATGCACAGCATGCGACGGATGTATTGCCTGCAGAGACACCCTCTGCCATACGCGGCAAAGGGCAGGGGCAGAATATACCAGCTGCCTACCTCACACATGAATATTACCTGACCCATTCCCCCGCCGAATTCTGGCATGCCTTGCGGGCTGAGCCAGCTTTGCAGCAGCTCCCCGACCAGGGGATCTGGGATCTGGTTGCCTGGGTCTGGCAAAGGAATACCACACCGCAGGAGCTTGCAGAAGGGCGGCAGCTTTACGCCATAAACTGCGCTGCCTGTCATGGCGAACAAGGACAGGGGAACGGGGTATTTGCGGATGATCTGGCTCAGCCCGCGGCAGATGAACACTCCGGCATGGCCGCCGGCGAAATGACCACCCGGCCGACCGATTTTACAGCCGCAGACCACATACTGGCAGCCAGCCCCGCCCACTTGCAGGGGAAAATTATTCGAGGGGGAATGGGCACTGGAATGCCCTATTGGGGGCCGATCTTTACTGAAGAACAGACCTGGGCGCTTGTCGCCTATCTGTGGAAATTTCAATTTGAAATGGAGGAGCCATGAGTCAAACAAAAAACATACCAGGCGCTCAAAACAACGAACACCCTGGTCGCTGCTGTTGCTGATCGGCGGCGGCCTGTTGCTGGTAGCAGGTGCAATTTTCGCTTTTACCCGGCCTTCTCAGCCAAAAGCGCCTATTGAAGTCACGGGCGCTCCCAACCTGAAGGTGGATCGAGAGGAGGTAGACCTGGGTGATGCAAAACTGGGTCAGACGGTCGAGGTGTCGTTCCAACTTACCAATGTTGGCGACCAGGCATTGCGTTTTTCAGAGGCGCCCTACATCGAAGTCAAGGAGGGGTGCTGACCCCCTACTCCCACCATCGGTTCGATGGTTCTCAAACCTGGTGAAACAACGACGCTTTCGATGCAGTTCATGATGCATGGTGATATGGGCGGCGTACATGATTTTCGCGTTTATTTGCCCAGCAATGATGCTACCTGGGGAGACAAGACTCTGGCGGTATTGTCTAACTGGGTGCCATAAAGTTAGGGTTCTGCCAACGCCCTCTCGGGCTGCGAAAAATCCTGAGAGGGCGTTGGATACGCAAAATAGCCTATGCCCAAATGCTGCAGATGGCGCTGGTTTTCTTGTTACCAAGGGCATATACTCAAAACACGTGACGATCTCTGTCGCCTGAAGGCGACAGCTTCTCAGGAAACGCACGCCCCAATGGGCCACGTTATCTCCTGACCACCCCGTCCGGGCGGGTTTTCTAGGGCAAGTTTCAAGATATTCCGGGCTGCGTTTACATCCCGGTCGAGCACCAGACCACAGGTTGGACACTCGTGTACACGGATACTCAGACTCTTTTCAACGATCTCACCACACCCGCTGCAGCGCTGCGAAGTAAAGGCTGGATTTACGGCAACGACTTCAGCACCAGCTTCTTCCGCTTTGTACTGGAGCAGCTGCCGGAACTCTCCCAGCCCGGCATCGTGCGAGGACAGGGACAGGTGATCGTTCTGGTTCATGAAGGCCCGGGACAATTCCTCAATGGCGATCAAGGAGTATTCTTGAACCAGGAATGCTGTTACCTTGTGCAGGTAGTCGCGCCGCTGGTTGGCGATCTGCTCGTGCAGGCGGGCGATCGCGGCATAGCTCTCGCGCTGGCGCTGGCTGCCCTTCTGCCGGCGCGAAGCCTGTCGCTGCAGAATGCGCAGCCTTGCCAGGGATTTGCGCAGCCAGCGGGGATTGTTGAATGCCTGATGATCGCTCAAAGCCAGCAGGTGAAACAGACCAACATCCACGCCTACCGCCTTCTCCGCTTTTGGGTGCATGATCTGAACATCGGGCAGTTCGAGCATCAGGCAGGCATACCAACGCTGGTTGATGCACTTGATCACCACATGCTTGATCTGGGCTCCCTGCGGGATGCCGCGGTGGAAGCACATCCGCACTTCACCGACATTTTGGATGTAGAAATACCACTGCCCTTGCTGGTTCGCACGCAGCTTGCAGCCATCGCCATAGGTGTATTCGATGCTCTTGAACCGATTGCGCCCTTTGAACCTCGGAAAGCCTGGCGTCTCTCCAGCCTTCACGCGGCGAAAGAAAGCCTGAAAGGCTTTGTCCAAACGGCGCAAAAGCTGCTGCAAGCTGGAGGCGTTCAGCAGCCCGCATGTCTCCGGGTTGGCGCGACGCAGATCACGAAAGTGTATCCACTGTGCAGCATAGGTGATCCCCTGACCAGTTTCCTGGTAAGTCTGGATGCGCTGCTCCAGCGCAGCGTTGTAGATCAACCGAGATTGCCAGAGCAGGTAATCCAGCGCCTGGGCTTGATGAACCGTGGGGCGCAGCAGGTACTTGTACGTGCGAAACATAGAACAAGCGTACTAACAATCAGCCTGCTTGTCAATATCCTGGTTTGGAAAGGGAGAATACGGCTTCCTCTGTCGCCTAAAGACGACAGTCTCCGCCGTAAATTATTATGGAATATTTTATCGAATTGGAGCGAAAATTATGAGCGAGAATGCCCCGTTTCTGATTCTGGAACAGTCCTGCGATGCCGCCATTGATTGGGTTGTGCAGCAGATCGGTGATGCTGGGATGCAGGTAGTGCGCACTTTTGATTTGCATGTCGCTCGCGGGGATCATGTTGAATGCCCTTGCCCTCACCACGGCACAGAGCAATGCGACTGCCAAATGGTCGTCTTATTAATCTATTGGGGTGAGCGCCAACCGGCCAGCCTCGTTGCTCATGGACATAACGGGCAAACCTGGTTTTCTGTTGTGGATACACCTCAGCAGCGCGCAGATCCTCTTTTGGAAACCGCAATTCGCATGGCGTTGTTTCCTCGCATTACTGCCACCATTCTGAATCGGGGGAGCCAATCTCACGCGGCCGTGAAACCTGGCTAATTGAATTGGGTCAACAACTCTACTATAAATAGCATCGAACAACATACCTGGAGAAGATAAACAATGCTGGCTGGTTCGTTAATCACGATTCGAGAAGGCCTGGAGGCGTTCTTGATTATCGGTATTTTGTTGGGGTATCTCACGAAGATCAACCAACAACGTTTGAAAGCACATGTCTGGATTGGGGC
>JAFGQI010000105.1 GCA_016935755.1 Anaerolineales bacterium | reverse complement strand
GATTTTTGGTTGGTCACAACTCCAAGTTTCTACCAAGGGGCGGTTTTGCTCAAGGGCTAAACCGCCCTAATTTTGTCTAAACTCGAGAATCAAAAGACAAGCTAAAACCTGCACTAGCAGGGCAGGTGGTTGGCTGGTGCGATTACCTGTGTAACTGCGCTGGATCCCGCAGTTGCTGCTCTTTTGGGTGGGCTGTGGGAGGAGCGGATGCTGTCTTGGCTGTTGAGGCTTTTCAGATAGGTTTGTGCCTATCTCCATTCTTTACCCTTCTCATCACATACCGCAAAAATTCCGGCGTGCTCTGCAATTCCTGAGGATCAGCAGGCTGTCGGGAGGAGACTTCTGGCGCCGGGCGCGTCGCCCAGGCGCGGTCGATCAGCCCGATCCAGCGGGGATCCAGGTTGGCTTTAGCCCACTCTAACTGACTCCACCTCTATCGGCCCTCACGAATGGCGTTGATAACAACCTGTGCAGCGCTGAACTGGTAATTTTGCATGTCTTTTTCGATCGCTATCAAGTCTTCCTCTGGCAGGATTCTGGCGCACAGCCTGGCAATGCTTTCCGCTTCCTGGACACGATCCAGACACACTGCGTTAAACAGGATGTCAAACTGCCAGGGGGAGAAATCGTATTCTTCGGTGTGATTTGATTTGAGGTAATTCCACTGGAGCACTGCTTTCTCCAGACCTTCCTGCTGAAGGGTTTTGCAGACCTTGATGCTGGCATACGGCAGGATTGGAGTGAGTGGACTGCCTGTTACAATATCCAGGGCTGATAGGCTAATCGCCCCGACCGGGGCAGGAAGCAGGTTGCTGAGTACCACGACAGCTGCCTGTTTTTCTGGCAGCATGGCAAAATAGGTTTCGAAGCCGGTGTCGCCTCCACCGTGACTGACCATGCTCTCGTGATGATATTCTCCCAGGAACCAGCTCAGGCCAACATTTGACTCTGGACTCACTTTTGCCCAGGGCTTCCAGAGTAAGTCGTAGGATGAGGCCGCCAGAATTTGGCGGCCTTGATAGCTCCCCCGGTTCATGTTCGCCATCGCCCAGCAGCACATCTCCAGCGCGTTGGAGTGCAATGTCGAGCTTGGCCCGTGCATGCGATTATACGGATAGCCATCCCAGGCAAAGGTGTCCAGGGTTCTCACGTGCGGCGCAGCCCAGTTCTCGGGCAGATGCTCCGGTTTCAAGAATGTGCTATCCGCCATGCCAATGGGATCGAGAATATGCTTTTTGACATACTCATCGAAGGACATCCCGGATACATTGGCGATGAGCGCGCCCAGGCACTCAAAAGCCATGTTGCTGTAAGCGAACTTCTCGCCAGGTGCGCTCAGCAGTCGTTTTGAAGTCAGGCTGCGCACATATCGTTCTAAGGCGCCGGCATCGTACTGAGGCCTGTCCCATTCGTAATTTTCCACATCCTGCATCCCTGACACATGACTGAGCATCTGTTGCACGGTGATCTCTCGATCGTGGTCGTCATCCAGCTTGAAATATGGCACATAGGTGATGAAGGGCGCTCCAAGCTGAACCAGGCCTTTCTCGACCAATTGCATGATGGCTGTGGCAACAAAAGGTTTGGAGATCGACGCCATGTGAAACAGGGTGTGCATCGTGATGGGTTTACGCGTCAGGAGGCTTTCTACTCCGAAGCCTCGGGCATAGACAATCTGGTTGCCGGCCACAACCCCTACAGCCAGGCCAGGAATCTCATCAGATTGGATGATTTCCTGAATCAGCGGCGTCAGTTGATGGTCAAGGGTCTTCCCGATTTCGCCAGCGATCATATATTCTTTATGTGAGTCCATAACATGTATCTCAATCTCTCAGATAAAATCCATGCAGCCCGACGCGCAGGATGCTTTCCACCCGATACCAGGCAGGGACTTCGCCGTACAGGGGATACAGGGTGGCGTTAATTTCATCAACAACTATTCCCATAGATGCTCCCATGATAATCGGATGGGGCCTCCACCTCACGCATCTCTTACAAAGTGTAATACAGCAGCCGGTGCGCCTTGGTGGCTGCAGGGAACAGTCCCGACAGCTTGAACATCAGCCGGTAGCCCGGCGAATAGTGATTGATGTAGGGGGATTGGTTGAAATACCATTCTTCAACCAGGCGAATACCCTCCCCCCAGCTTTCTATGGCTTTTGCCTCATCGATCCCCCAGCAGATGGTCGCTCCAGTGTGCTTGACCGAGGGATGGCGGTGAATGCGCTGGATGACCGCCTGGCTGAAGGCGTCGAAAGCTATATGGCAGCCCGGGAAATGCTCCTGCAGCCCGAGGATCACTTGTTTCACCTGGTTTTCTGCCAGGTACATGAACAGGCCTTCAGCTACGACCAGGGCTTTCTGAGGTGGGGCTGTTATCGCATCCATCCAGCGAAGATCTGTGACATCACAGGCGATCATATGGTAGCGATCGGTCGTGACGAAAAAGTTGCGCCGCAGGTCAATCACTTCGGGCAGGTCAAGGTCGTACCAATCAGCTTGCGCCGGGCGGATGCGGTCAATGCGGGTATCCAACCCGCAGCCTAAATGGATAATTGTTCCCTCTGGCTGTGCAGCCAGGAATTCCCGGACATACTCATCGAAACGTTTTGCGCGTAACGGGACAGTCAAGCGTGTGCCAGTGGGCACCTTGAGGGCGGCATAATCATAATCGATGCGCTCCAGGAGTTCAGTGGCTTTTGTATCTGCCAGGATCTCCGGAGGTGTGAGCCGGGCTTTGGTGTATAGCGTAATAAGCAAGGTTTCTTCGTTGGGGTTAAGATGGATTTTTTCTACCTGTGCGGTCATAAGTCGAATATACCATAAAATCAACGGGGCGGCTTATGGGCCGCCCCGTTGATACTCTGGTTATGGGACGCTCTTTTTAATGACTGGAACAAATAGCCTCCCACCTCCTGTGCGCAGGTCAGCTTCCTGCCAGCCGTTCCAGGGTTGGGTCAGCCAGCGACTGGCGGGCATCCAGGGTGTGGTGGCGGGATTATAGCGCCAGCGGATCCGAAAGTGGTAGAGTGTATTGGTTTCCAATCCGGACAAGGTGATATAACCGACATAGTGAATGGGATAGTCCTGCCAGAATGCCCAGGCAGTTGTGTTGTTGGCGTTGAAACGAAGGCCAAATAATTGGGCTTCTGCTTCCAGCGCATAACTGCCTCGCCCAAAAGGCGATTGGATCGCCAGGTGGCCGCGGAGAGTATCATGCCTATCTGAACGCCCCAGGCGAGGTATGGGGGTAAATGAGTTTACGTCCATTGGTATTGGCAGGATGTGAACTCCCCGGCCACCGTTGCCATAAAAGACAAATACTTTACCTTCGTCTGTTAGGCTATTGGTGAACATTGGTGCACCTACCACCACATCGGCATACCCATCGCCGTTGACATCGCCAGCTGAACTGACTGAGAAACCAAAATGGGCGGTACCCTGGCCTCCCTGGGTGTACCAGGCTGGGGCGCTGTTAACCCCAGTAGACTTACCTAGATAGATCCAGGCGCCGCCTTCCTGCATCTCTCCTGGTTCGCCGCCATCCCACAGGTTCGCACCGACAATGATATCGGCATAGCCGTCGCCGTTTACATCGCCGGCTGTGCTCACCGAAGTTCCGTATTTGGCAGATAACTGATTGCTCTCTTTCTCCCACACCGGACTGAGCGACATGCTGCCAGCCGCGCCCAAATAGACGTAGGCTTTGCCCTCGCCGTCTAACCCGCCATTATAATATGGCGCGCCAACGATGAAATCAGAGAAACCATCCCCGTTCACATCGCCAGCCGTACCCACGGAAGATCCATAGAGCGCCAGGGCCTTATCACTGTCCTGTCTCCAGGAGTACTTGGTGGATAGACCGCCAGGGCTTCCCAGGTAAACATACACACCGCCTTCATTAGTCTGCCCATTATCCCACCTGGGCGCGCCTACGATCACATCGCTGTAGCCGTCTCGGTTAACATCCCCGGCAGTTCCCACAGCCGTGCCGTATTCGGAGTCTTCCTGATCATTCTTGGTATACCAATGAGGTTTGGAGATGGCGCCATCTGGCGAGCCTAGATACACCCAGGCTCCGCCTTCATCGCTCCAGAAGGGAGCCCCTACAATCACATCAGCATAGCCATCGCCGTTGACATCCCCGGCTGAAGAGACCGAATAGCCGAACATTGCCCCAGCGTCATCGCTGGCTTTAGACCAGTTGGACGAATTTGATAATCCAGTACTTGAGCCGAGATAGACGAAGGCTGCGCCTTCATCCACCTGCGGGCTGTCGTAATATGGCGCGCCGACGATGACGTCATCATATCCATCCCCGTTCACATCCCCTGCACCGGAGACAGAAAATCCGAATTGAATATTGGCGACATTTAGTTGTTCGTACCAATCTGGTGCGGTCAGCAATCCGGAATACCAGCCCAGGTAGACCCAGGCGCCGCCTTCAAAGGCTTGTCCGTCATCCCAATACGGCGCGCCGACGATCACGTCCCCATATCCATCCCCATTGACATCCCCGGCGCTGGCAACAGAATATCCGAAATAGGATAGATCATTGTTGCTGACTTTGGCCCAGCTGGCGGTTTCTTCTGGGGCGTCTGGTGAGCCGTGAAAAACATCCGCAAATCCCACATCGGCATGGTCATGCCTCCCCGGCGCGCCGATAATCACATCCGAGTAGCCATCGGCATTTACATCCCCGGCGGTAAAAACGCTGTTGCCGTAATGTGCATAATTCCCATTCCCCTCCACCTTCCAGTAATCGGTGGCGCCGATACCATCCCATGTGCCCAGGTAAACAAGAGCCCGTCCTTCTTCAGTTTGGGCATTTTCGTACAGCGGGGAGCCGATAATGATATCCCCAAACCCATCGCCATTGACATCCCCAGCCGCGCCAACCGAAAAGCCGAACCAGGCGTCAACGCTGCCGCCCAGAAGCCGCCGCTGGCGGGTGTCGCTCAGTCCCGAATCAGTACCCAGATAGACGTCTACCAACCCCTGATCGGTTGTACCTCCATTGTAGGTGTTCGCCCCGACAATCACATCTGCGTAGCCATCCCCGTTGACATCCCCGGCGGTAGAGACCGATATTCCTAATTGGGCTCCGGTTTCATTGACCTCCTGCGTATGCCAGTATTCGTTGGTTAAGTCGCCATCTAGGCCCAGATGCACGCCGCTGCCGCTGCCATACCAGGCGAAAGCCGAGCCTTCATCTGTTTGTCCATTGGCATAGCCAATCATCCCGACGATAATATCAGCATAGCCATCTCCGTTAACATCACCAGCGGTGGCCACGGAAATTCCAAACTTTCCGTTGGTCTGGTTGCTTTCGGCTTTAAAATTGTTTAGCGAGCTGACTCCGGATGCGGAGCCATGCCAGACCCAGGCGCGTCCTTCGTCGGTTTGTCCAGCGTCATAATAGGGAGCGCCCACGATGATATCGGCATACCCATCATTGTTGACATCCCCAGCGAAAGCTACCGAGTAGCCAAACCTGGCGTTATCCTGGCTGCCTTCGTCGAAGTTATCCGGTGCATCATGCGGGCCGGAAGCTGTGCCTTCATATACCCAGGCGCCTCCTTCATTTGTCTGACCATGATCGTAATCCGGCGCGCCAACGATGATATCGGCGTAGCCATCGCCGTTTACATCGCCAGCGGTGGCAACTGACCATCCGAAGTGTGCATTCGCCTGGTCACCTTCTTTTGTCCAAATAGGGATTACCGACAGCCCTGTTGCCCATCCAGGGTAAACATCTGCCCGACCTTCATCCGTAAGACCTCCATCCCAGTAAGGAGCGCCAACGATGACATCCGAATAGCCATCGCCGTTGGTGTCGCCGGCGGTTGCCACAGAATAGCCACAAGAGGCCCCCCCCTGTCCCAGCCCGACCGACCAGTTCGGGCTGGTCGGCAGCCCGGTGATAGACATCAGTACTTCGATTGGGTAGCTTGCCGTCGTATCATCAACCTGGATGGTCAGGCTGCTGCCGTTCAGGATAAGCTCGCCAGATAAAGACACCCTGGCTGCATCCCTGGCGTGCATCAGGCTGTAGCGCAGCTGCGTTGTCCCCTCCTGGTCTTTCAAATCCAGGGCTGCGCCTTGTTGGGTGATCTCTGCCAGCAGGTCAGTGTTCATCTTGATTTCAAACTGGAGGCCTGCACCTGTGCCATCTGGCGGGGCCTGGATAGTGAATATTTGCGCTATGCCCTCTTCGTCATTGCGAAAGGCCTCCTCGATTTGCAGTGCGCCTATTGCTGCAGGATCGCTGCGCTGGTAGGTAATGATGTTCTCGGCTGTCTGCAAGGAGGCAGGTCCCAGGTGGGCGAGCGCTTCAGCGCGTCCCCAGGCGGTCAGACCTGCCTGCCAGCGCCAGGGCAGGTTCTCAGCGCCTTCTGGCAAGACTCGAGGGATGACAGCAATCCCGTCCGGTGTGAAATAAGTGCGCAGGTTGTGTGCCCGGTTAGGCGCCTGATAAGCCGCTGGCAGATCCGCCAGGTAAGTAGTATCCTGCCAGGTGATGTGATACTCTTCCCGGCGCAGGTTATCCTGCACAGTCGCGAACCAATCCTGAGAGATCGGCTCCGGCTGGCTGGCGGGAACAGCATCAACGGCTGCCAGCGATGGCATAGGCGCCATCCCCAGGATCAGCGCCAGGGAAAAGAAAAGCGGGGCGATCTGGTGGATGGCCCTTTTTGCGCTTCGATAGAGTATTGACGATTTTTTCATTTCATTTCTCCTTTAGCAATCATCTCAAACCCGATTTTTCGGGTGTATCCAAAACGCCCGTGTGCTGCTTGATGAACTCCCACAAATCCGCTGGCTGGCAGAACATAGCTTCATCGCCAGAGTGGGTATGCTGCGCCCAACCTCTCCAACCCATTTCTTCCCACCAGATACGGATAATGAATGATGTAGCACCTGATCTGCTGATGGATGAGTTGAGAGATTTTTTCATTGGCGCTGATGAAATTATCTGAATCAAAAATCTGTCATTGGCGAGATTTCTCGCTAATGACAGATTATCATAAGTTTCTCTCAGGATTATCTCAAAAAGATTAATATCGAAAGACTAGGTGCTCATTTTTCGCCAGCGAGTGATTACCTGATGACCCTGGGCGCGCAGTTCGGCAATATCACGCCGCAGGGTAGCCAGACTCACCTGCAGGGCTGATGCTAGGTCTTCGTCTCTTGGTGAGGCGCCCTGTGACTGGGCTTGCTCCAGCAGGCGCAGGAGACGTTGTTGGCGGCGGGCAGCTTTGCCGGGGATGACAGCGTCTTCCGGGGCTGAAATTGTCCAGATCACTTCTATAAATTCATCCTGGCGCAGAGGCCGGCCCAGCGGAGCCTGGCTGCTCGGCAGTGAAACCGCTATCTGGCAAGATTGATTTTCTCTCTCAGTCAGAGCGGGGGAATGAATCTGGTAATAAGCGGCGATTTCTCGGTTGGCCTCAACATTGTGGAGAAATGAATGGCGCAGCTGTTCATCGCCGATCTTTTCTGCCTGCGCCTGAAGCAGCCGATAAGCAGCCGCCAGGAGTTCCCTGGCGCGCGGATCATGGTTTTCGCTCAAGGCTTTGATGCAGATGAGATAAATCCAGAAGGGCTCTTCGACCCCTTCTAGCGTACTATCTTGTAGGAAGTTCAGGATCTGCTCACATTTTTCCAGCGCCTGGGCATTCTGCCCCCGGAGTAAAGATACCTGAACCAATCCCGCAGCGGCTTCCATGACCAGGTGGCGCTCGCCCATCTCCTGGCGGATTTCGACAGCTTGCTGGTAGGTGTTTTCCGCCTCCTGCAACAAGCCTGATCCGACCTGCGCGTGCCCTATGTTTACCAGGGCGTTGCCCTGGGCCGGGCGCAGCCCGCGCTGGCTGGCGATCTCCAGGGAAAGCTGCCCGGCATCCAGGGCAGCCTGATGCTCTCCCAGGCGGTGTAAGGTGAGACTCAAGTCGCATAGTGTGACGCTTTCGGTTTGCCGGTCTCCTAATTTCTGAAAGATAACCAGCGCTTTTTGTAATGTATCCCGCGAACTTGAATATTCCCCCAACTGCCGCAACAAACAGCCCAGATTAGCCAGGGCCGCGCCAGCGCCATGAGGGTTATCGATCTCTTCCCAGATTTGCAGCGCCTTCTGGAAGTGAAACCTGGCGTTGGTATAATCGCCCTGGTCCAGCGCCAGGATGCCCAGATTGTTACTAATTTGGCCCTGGTTCCAGCGGTCATCGATTTCCTGGCAGATGAGCAGGGCAGCCTGATGATAGTCTCTGGCAGCAGGGTAATCCCCCTTACGCCTGGAAGCCACGCCCAGGTTGTTGAGCACCATGCCTTCGCCGCGCCTATCGCCGATCGACCTGCTCAGGTTCAGAGCCTCTAAGTAATCCGTGATTGCCCGGTCATACTGTCCGACCTTGAGAGAAAGCAGGCCCAAATAATTATACAGAGTCCATTCTCTGGACTGGTCGCCAGCCTCTTTCCCAAGTTGTAAAGAGGCGTGATAGCACTGGCGAGCGTGTTCATAATTGCCAAGATAGTAAGAGCAGCGACCGAGATCACGTAGGCAATCGGCCTCAACGGAAGCCAGTCCGGCTCTGCGAGCCAGCTCCAGGGCTTTCTCCATTTTTTCCTCAGCCGATTGGAAACTCCCCTGTCGTAAGAGGATTGATCCCCACAACTGCAATGCAGCTGCCAGTTTTCCATCGTCCGGGTCGGCCGCGCAGAGCAGAAGTACTCGCTGCAGCGCCTGGATGGCGCCAGGGTAATCTCCGGTTGCTTCCAGATAGCCAGCCTGGCGGAGTTCCACTTCTGCCAGTTTATGTTGGTCTTGCATATCCTTCGCCAACCTTATCAAGCATTGAATCTCCTGCTCCTGTTGCGAGCGATCGCCCAACAAGGAGTAAATCGTTTCGCAGCCCATGTGCAGGGAGTAGGCTGCATCTAGCTTGGGCAATCCCGGCGACTCATGCAGGGCTTGTAATGCGCGCTGGTGATGGGACAGAGCTTCTGAATTTGCGTGTAAGCGAAAGGCGCGTTCACCAGCAAGGTAATGATATTGAGCCGCCGCCTCCCAATCTTGGGCCTGTGACCAGTGGTGGGCAAGTAAATCGAGCTGATCTGGTAATACTTGTAACAGCGCCTGGGCGATATGGCGGTGGTTTGTACGGCGTTGTGGAAGGGAGCATCTATCATAGGCTACTCGCCGAATCTGCTCGTGAGTGAAGAGATAATCAAATCGTTTACTGCCGCCGCTGACGATCAAACCTCTTGAGCTCAGCTCGTCACAGGCAGCCAGCAGATTTCTTTCATCCATTTGGCTGGCTGCAGTCCACACAGCGAAATCCACCTCCCGGCCGATGGCGGCTGCCAGTTCCAACAGATCTTTCAGATCATCGGCGAGACGATCTAATCTGTGCGCAACGCTCTGATACACACCTGCGGGCAGGGGTAATTCCTGATAGTCTTGAGTGGATTCATCCCAGGGAGTACTCCATGTTCCGGTCTCATCTCGATATAACAAACCCTCTTCCACCAGCATCTGGACCAGTTCGATGATATAAAATGGATTCCCTTCGCTTTCTCGGAACAAACGAGCGCTAAAGCGAGGGGCAGGTTGCTCAAGGGCCAGAGCCTTTTGAATTAATTCCCCGGTTTCTGTCTCGCTTAGCGGCTGCAGCGTGATGCGATGGGTTAGCTGCCTGCCCTCAATAGCGCTGAGCAGATTGGCGCGTTGATCAACCAGTTCCTCGCTGCGGAGCGTCATCACAATCATGAGCGAGTGATTGAGCAGCCTCGGCAGACCATAAAGCAGGGTATCCAGGCTGGCTGCATCGATCCACTGGATATCTTCCAGGATCACCAGGGTTGGCTGACTCTTACCCAGGCACTCGAAGCCGCGCGTGATGGCTTCCAGCAAACGACGCCGCTCTTCTTCAGGCTGTAACTGGTGAAAGGTGAAGGGTTGTGTACTGAGTTCAGGCAGCAGGCGTGACAGCTCGGCATACCAGATATCTTCAAGCGCGGTGGGAGTCAAGGCAGCAATCCCCTCGCGCAGAGCTTCAACCAGGGGCTGATAGGCCAACGGGGTAGACAGGTCGTAACAGCGCCCCCACACCGTGCGTACTCCACGCCAGCGGGCATTTTCAGCCAACCCACGCACCAGATGGCTTTTCCCTATACCAGCTTCGCCAAGCAGCAATGTCAGGCTGCCATTCCCCCCTGCAGCAGATTCAAGCCGCCGCAGCAGCTCTGCCAGCTCAAAACGGCGGCCTACCAGGGGCAGCCGGTCCGGGCGCTCCAGATGGAATGCAGCCAGTTGCCGTGCTTTGGATGGAAGCGAAGCATAACCAGGAAAGCCAGCACGGGCGGCAATTTCACTGGCGAGAGCGATCGTTTCGGTCGAAGGATCGGCTTTTAATTCATCTGCCAGGATCTGGCGGTAAAGCCCATATTGTTCGAGCGCCTCAAGATCTTGATTGTTGAGGTGGCACAGCCGCATTATTTCGCGGATGGTTTCCTCTCGCCAGGGATCAGCGGAGGCTAGACGACGGGCATGAACCAGAGCTTGGGTGTAATCTCCTAGCCTTTTGTATTCATAAACGAGCTGCTCCAGGGCGTCTAAGTAGAGCTGGTGCAGCCGTTCCCTCTCCACCACTACCCAATCCTGGTAATAGCCTTCCATAAACTCGCCAGCGTAGTGTTGTATGGCGAGTTCGTACCTTTCCAGGGCTGAGGCGCCTGTTGCCCGGGGCTGGGCTAACAGGCGAGAAAATTCTTCCACATCAATCCAGGTGGGCAGGTCAGGATGAATGCGGAGGGTATTTCCCTCGATGAGCAGAATCTCGGTGGGTAGATGCGATTGGTTCAGTGCGGTATGCACCTGCCACAAAGCCTGGCTGAGGCGTTTGCGGGCAACCGCGTCGGGTTGCTCCGGCCAGAATAAGCCAGCCAACAGGTCGCGCGTACAGGCCTGCTGGCAATGCAAAGCCAGGTATGCCAGCAAGGAGCGGGCCTGGACGCTGGCGATGGGGGGTATGGATTGCTCCCCCCATCGCAGAGTTATGCCTCCAAAGAGACGGACAACCAGCGTCTCTCTATTTTGCACCACCAATAGTGACTCCATCGATGCGGATCGTAGGAGCGCCGATGTTGCCAAACATAGGCGAGAAGCGCAGATCGCTGCCGACTGCCTGGATTTGCGTCAGCAGCTTATCAAGGGGTAGAGCTATGGTCACCTGGTTGACCGGGTTGGTAAGTTTGCCGTTCTCAATCCATAGACCGCTGGCGCCTACCGAATAATCGCCGCTGACCACGTTAATCCCGCCAACATTCATCGTGTTCAAAACATAGAATCCATTTTCTACCCCTGCGATGATCTCCTCCGGGGTTTGATTGCCTGGTTGGAGGTAGAAATTATTCACTCCCAGGCTCGGTGGGCGGCGGTGGGATTCGCGCTGGGAGTTGCCCGTGCTTTGCTGGCCATCCCTGCGGGCTGTGTAGGTATCATAGATCATTGCCTGTAATATCCCTTCATCAAGGAGGCGGGTTGCGCGGGTGGGTACTCCTTCGCCGTCAAAAGGCGCCGAACCCAGCCCTCCGGGCAGGCGTCCGTTATCCAGCAGGGTGACATTATCAGCCGCCACAGCTTGCCCGAGCTTCCCCGCCAGGAAGGAGCGCTTGCGCTGCATTGCCTCACCTGAAAGTGCCTCTGACAGATAGTAAATCAATTCTGCAGTGATGAAAGGGTCAAACACGACTGTGGCCTGTTGGGTGGGCACTGGCTTTCCACCCAGCTGGCGCACAGCTTTTTCGGCAGCTTCGCGTCCTATTTCAGCTGGTTTCAAATCTGTCAGGTGAACGCCGCCGCCCGCACCGATCCCAAGGGTAGTCTCCTCGGCTTGCCGCGCCACCGCAAACAGGTAGCCTACTGTAGCTGTTTTGCTGTAGCTGCCCCGAAAGCCATTCGTGTTAGCCAGGGTGACTTTTACGATAATATCCAGGTAGGTGCACATGGTCGTGGCGATAATGCGGGGGTCATATTCCAGGGCAGCTTTTTCCACTTCCAGGGCGAACTGGACGCGCTGTTCCATGGTTAAATCAGCCACCTGGGGATCGAAAATGTCCAGATCGTCCTCGTGTATTCTGGAATCGCCTGGCGAGGTTTCGAGCGCCGGGAGAGAGCGGAATTCATCGGCGTCAGCTACCAGGGCCAGTTCGAGGGCAGTCATCCAGGTCTTCTCGATCTCATCTTGAGAGAAATCGGAGGTGTAGGAATAGCCCATCTTCCCCTGGTGAATGGCCCGCACTCCCAGGCCCTTGCTGGCGGAACGAGAGAGTTTTTCCACTTTGCCTTGCCCCACCTGCACCTGGCTTTGCGTATTTTCTTCCAGGTAGACTTCGCCTTCTGCCCCCCGGGCGGCGATCTGATCCAAAATTTCTTGCATCATTTTATGCGTATCCATGCTCTCCTCCGATTTTACTCGGTGCCGCCTACGGTCAGTTTCGGGATGCGTACGGTGGGCTGTCCAACGCTCACCTTGGCGGACTGCAGTTTCCCGCAAGTGCCATAGCCGCCATCCAGGGCCAGGTCATCGCCGACCATATCAATCTCCTTCAGAACCTTTGGCCCATTGCCCACCAAGGTTGCCCCGCGGACGGGGGTGGTGATGTGACCGTCTTCAATCATGTAGCCTTCCGTCACACTGAAGACGAAATCGCCGCTGGCGTGATCGGCCTGTCCGCCGCCCAGGTTTTTGACAAATATCCCTTTTTTAACCGAAGAGATGATCTCCTGAGGGTTATGTCTGCCGCGATCGATAAAGGTGTTGGTCATACGCGGCATGGGCATAAATTGATAGGATTGTCGCCGACCATTGCCAGTAGATTGGCGTCCAACCTTGCGCGCTTCAGCTAAATCCCACATGTACTCTTTAAGGATACCGTTCTCGATTAAGACGGTGCGCTGGGTGGGTGTGCCCTCATCATCAAAGCGCAGCGAGCCTCGTCGGGCCGGGATGGTGCCATCATCGATGGCGGTAATCAGTGGGGATGCCACTTGCTGACCAACTAGCCCCGAGTATGCTGAGGATCCGTTGGTGATGAAATCTGCTTCCAGGGCGTGTCCGCATGCTTCGTGGAACAGCACGCCCCCCCAGCCATTCGTAATCACCACCGTAGTTTCGCCAGCAGGGGCGGGGCGGCTCTCCAGCATAATGACAGCTGATTCGGCAGCTTGCACAGCCAGGTCGATTGGGCTGCGTCCGTCCATCAATTCCAAACCGATCTGCCCGCCCATGCCTTTGCGAATACTCTGCAGTAATCCATCGCGCTCTGCCACTACCTCGGCAGTAAATTCGATAAAATTTCGGTCATCCTCAGCCCACACGCCATCACTGTTGTATATCCATACCTTGCGGCGTACCTGGTTGTATGTTGCGCGCACCTGGCGAATGGCTGAGTGATAGCCGCGAGCGGCAGCATCCATCTGCCGCAGCAAAGCAGCCTTTTCCGCCAGAGGCATCAGGTCGTAATCCTTCTGGATGCTTAAATCCACAGGATGCTGTCGGCGGGTCAGATCGATCGTAGTGCGGGATTTCGATGCTCCATGAGAGGCAGCCGCGGCAGCCGATGCGGCCTCAAGGAGGGCGGTTTCTCCCAGATCATCGGTGTAGGCGTATGCAGCCATATTGCCGTAGAAGACACGCACCCCACCGCCGGTATCGTTGCCCTGGGTGCTCTTCTCCAGCTTTCCATCATCCAGGTTTAATGTGAGGATCTCCTGGTTCTCCAGATAAACCTCTGCCAGATCGCCGCCGTTGCGTAAGGCGGTATGCAGTACTTTTTGAACAAGTTCGTGAGGAATCATGGGTCTCCTTGTGTGCTCGCGAGGCTTTGGCGATCATCGCGATTGAGTTGTATGATATTTCCAGGTTGCTAATATACTATGAACGAGTTTGTTTGGATGGGTTTGTTCGGGCTCTCATTGGGTTATTGTCATCCTGATCCCAGTGGCAGGGATGATTCAAGAGGGATTGAAGGATACTATCATACTCGGCTTGGCTGTGGATGGTATGGATTGAATACTTGCGCTGCCAGACTTGACCTGCCAACTGAAGGCGTTTGGTCACACAAGATTTGAACTGGCGGATGAAGGCAATCAGCGATTTTGGCGTTGGGTCAGGCACGCTTCGGGACGGCCCGGTTTTGCTCTCGCCAGTCAGCTCGGGTAGGGGTTCTTTCCTACTTGGAGGTCTGGGTGAGTAGGGGCGATTCGAACCTGTAGCATCTGAGACCTTGATCATGGCGTGGATATGATTCGGCATGATGACATACGCATCCACCTGCAGGTGGGGGAAACGGTAAACCAGCCGCTGCCATTCGGTCTCCACCAACCGACCGAATGGGCTTAATCGCATCTCGCAGGCTGCAATTTCGCCAAACAGACAGGCTTGATCCTGGGTGACGAGAGTCACGAAATATGGAAATGCCTGAGTAGAGCCGGTCCTGTTCAAAAGAATTGGCAGCAGAACTGAAAATATGGATGAGATTTAATCCCGAAGGCTTTTGAAACCTTCGGAATTTGGTTGATTATTTGGGTTGTGCAAGGTACGCCTGGTAGGCTTTCCAGCCAGGGCACCAGGTAGTATGCCACTTCCAAAAACGCGCCATGAAGCCTTTCGGATTGGTTTCCGCTTTCTTCCGCATTGGGCAGGTTTCACAGGGGAATTTTTTCTCGGTCGTTTCAGTCATTTTTTCCTCTAATTTTGTTGTTCCGGCGTTTTCTATGCGCCGGAACAATGATCTATGCGCTAAAGCCAGTCAATGCTTACTCTTTAACTGCAAAGGGCAGGTACATGCAGAAGCCGTTGGAGACTGAGTTGCTGTCCGAAGCCAGATTGTTGCTTAAATCTGGGTCTCTGGTACTATCGGGCAGGCTCACAGAAGCGGTATTAACCAGCACACAGGCAGCATCGTTGCTCACTGTGCCGCTTATGGTGAAGGTCGCCTTGCCACCAACCGCCAGATTGACGAAAACCTGGATATTTCCAGAACCACCCGGCGAACTGCAGCTTGAGCCAGCCGTAGCCGCGCAAGTCCAGGATAAATTCGTATAGGAAGCCGGGAAAATATCCTCCACCAGAGCATTCTCCACCGGGTTCGGCCCTTCGTTGATTACAGTGAGTGTATAGGTAGTGCCCTCGCCCGTGATTACATTCGATAAGCCGTCAGTTTGAGTCAATGAGAGAGCAGCCACCCAGGGATGCCAGCGGGCGATATACATCGAAGATTTATCCCCGGCTTTGTGGAAGGTTCCTCCGACGAACAGGTTAGGGGCGCTGTTAAAGAGCATGGCATGGATCCAGGCGTTCACGCCGCTGCCAAGCGGCTGCCATTCCCAGCCATCCCAATATGCAATCGCGCTGATTGGGGTGTTGCCGATCAGCGAGAAGCTGCCTCCGGCAAATATTGTGCCAGCCGAGTCAATGGCGATGCTCTCTACCGCCAGGCTCTTCACTACACTGTGGAAGATTGGTCCGATCTGTTCCCATTCCGAACCGTTCCAACGCGCCACACAGGCCCCACCTGCGTACAGGTTGTCGAAGCTGTCCAGTTCCAGGGTGAGTACGCCGCAGCCCACGCCGCTGCCCAGGGGCGCCCAATCCAGACCGGTCCACCAACTCACATTGCTGTCGTTGCCGAAATCGCCGGTAGCAATGACAGTATCGAAGGAATCAACCACAATACTGGTCACAATGGTAGACGAACCGAAGCGCATCAGGCGCCACTCTGTGCCATCCCAACGGGCTATGCGCTGAGCATTGGCCTCACCAGCCACAGTAAACTCGCCGCCAGCATACAGGTTCCCGGCGCTGTCCACCGCCAGAGAATAAACGTACCCATTCATGCCATCGCCCAGTGGATGCCAGTTGGCGCCGTCCCACATGGCGATGAAACTTGCCGGGACTCCACCAGCTAGTGTGAATTTACCGCCAGCGTAGACCCTGCCGGCGCCATCCACTGCCAGGGCATATACGTGGTCGTTCATCCCACTCCCCAGGGCGCGCCACTGAATCCCATCCCAACGGGCAATGTAATTGGCAACTATGCCGCCCGCAGCCAGGAACTCGCCGCCGGCGTAGACCTCGCCCCCATAGGTCGCCAGGGCTTTTACGATGCCGCTCATCCCATTCCCATAGCTGTCGACACGCAGCCACTGAGCGCCATTCCAGGCAGCCATGTTATTGGTCACCGAGCCATCTGCCAGGGTGAAATCACCCCCCACGATGAGCGTGCCTCCAGGGTGAAAGGCCATATCATAAATCGTTCCGTCGACCCCGTCGCCCAGGTCAGTCCAGAGCAACCCATTCCAGCGGCCAACCTCGTAATCGCCACCCGCGAACAGGTGTCCGCCCGCGTCTCGTTCCAGGGATTCTACCGGGAAATCGCGGCCCGCGCCCATAGGAAGCCACACTGTACCATCGTAGCGGGCCACATGGGGAGAGTAAACTCCACCCGCGTCATCGAAGTGACCTGCGGCGACCAAATAGCCCCAGTTGTCGAAGGCCAGATCGTTGACCTGCACGTAGATCGGAGCAATGCTGTAGCGCACCCCAGTATTCAGAGGATACCAGTTGACCCCATCCCAGCGGGCAATGTTGCTGGCTTGTGAGCCGCCCGCCTGGGCGAAGCGCCCGCCCACATACAGGCTGCCTCCTCCATCCCAAAGCAAAGCCAGCACCTTGCTCTGGAAGAAGCCGCTGGTCACGCCTCCGCCCAGAGGATACCAGCTTACCCCATCCCAACGGGCGACACTGTTAGCGGTAATCCCACCAGCCTTGAGGAAGCTGCCCCCGATAAAGAGATGTACGCCGATCATGATCATAGTATCCACTGAAACGCTCTGACCACCTTCCACCCCACTGCCCAGGGGCGACCAGAGTGCTCCATCCCAGTAGGCAATGCGGCTGGCTTGACCGCTGCCTGCAATGGTGAATTCACCTCCTACATATAAGCCGCCAAGTCCATCCAATACCAGGGCACGCACAGGCAGGTTGGTGCCGTTTCCCAGGGCGAACCAGTTGGCGCCATCCCACATGGCGATGTTGTTGGCGCTCACCCCACCAGCAGTGGTGAAATCCCCGCCGATGTATAGATTCCCCCCTGGGTCCATTGCCATGGCGTAAATTGGGCCGTTAGTAGCGTCTTCAATTTTGAATGTGCTGGCCCAGTGTTCATCGCCCGGGGCCAGAACAACAGCGGGCTTGTTCGCTGCCGCTTCAGCGTATCGATTTGCCAGAACGTTTTCTGGATGGATTAATGCAGCCAGAAGACAGGTGACCAGTACCAAAATTCCGAATTTTTCGATTTTCATGATCCAGACTCCTCCACATGGTACCTTTCAATATCTGCAAGTATATCACGATCAAATTGGTTGTTATCTTCGGCTGGAGGATATCTGCTTGCAAGAGTTTAGTCTTCATTGAGCTAAATCTGGATTTTTGCAGCGGAAATCTGGTTTATCGAGAGCTGAACTTCTATTAATTTCCTCCCCTTGATATCCGAGAAATGAGGATATACAATTGGTAGTGCGATGTATAAAAGAGTTGCTCTATTTGTAATTTTGATATTAGGTATTTGCGGATTATTTTTCCTGGGTGATATTTACCAGAACTCCCTCTTCTGGGCTGTGGGTGTCATCCTTACAGGGGTGGCGATTCGTTATGGAGGCAATATCTTGCTGGGTGGTAATTCCGGTCGCCTCGTTCGATACTTGCAAAAGCGAAAAACAATTCGTTATCCTACAATCAAAGGAATTATCGAGAAAAAAATATTGATACCAAATGATATAACTTCAGAAGAGTGTGCCGCGCTTATCTCATTGGCAATTACTAATGTAAACATGGGTGATGACACTTACCCGCGAGTAGTAGAGTTTTTAGATGATCATCAGAATGATCCGTATTTGGATGGTTTTTTGGATCCATGAAGCGAATATTGTTAGATGGGCGTTCTTTAGGTTTGAGTCGCGAATATCGGATTCAATTGATAGGGTATGGTGAGGCAATAGCTGCTCATTTTCAAAAAATGGATTGGGTAGATGTATTTCGTCAGCAACGAGAAGAAATATATCGCCAACATTCTTCGAATATTCCGATTATTCGAATTTCTAGATGAGTTTGGGATATTATTACTCAAAAGTTTGTTCGACTTTGTTATCCCTGAATTTATGACCGATCTGGATCATGCTCGTCTGCCAGCCGTTTGCCAAAAATGGTCTCCACCACGGTTTGCCACCTGGTTCCGTCATGGAAAGGCCATTCAAATTTGCCTAAGGTCAATTGGCTGCGCCGCGCGTATCGGCTTCAATGTTATAATCCTGATTGATGAGGATGCCTGTTTGGAGTGCTGCCAATCAACATCTGAGCCAATTTGAGCGTACATTGCTAACTTAAAAATCAACAGCCCAATGAAGTCATAATCGCTGAGCCGTACCAAGATCTCGTGCCTCCATCCAGCCCGTTTTGGAAATGTTCAGCAAAACTCTGCCTAAACAATCAGTGTTTTTTGGAGGTGTGCGATGAAGTCTGGGATTGTTTTCAAGATCGTAGCCAATCTGGCGATATTGGCGCTTCTATTCGTAACCTTTGGGGCCGGGGTAGGTGATCTTCAACCGCAGTCTGTTCTTGCTGCGGCTGGCGATGATCCCAGCCCACCAGCTGAAATCGTTAAATTGATCTTTATACACCACTCCTGCGGCGAAAATTGGCTGCAGGATGATTACGGTCGCCTGGGGGTAGCTCTGGCGCATAATAACTACTTTGTCAGCGACACGAACTATGGCTGGGGACCAGATAGCATCGGCGATCGCACCGATATTTATAACTGGCCCGAATGGTTCACCGGGCCAGATAGCCAGCGCTATTTATCGGCGTTATATGCTGAAAGCGGGCAGAACTCCAGCTACACTCGCCTGCCCAATGACCCTGGCGGCGAGAACCAGGTGGTGATGTTCAAATCCTGCTACCCCAACTCTGAACTGGAAGGCAGCCCGAATGATGGGCCAGATCCCAATGAGGGGATGACGGTTGGTCACGCCAAATTTGTCTACAACCAGCTGCTGACCTATTTCATCACCCGCCCGGATAAGCTCTTTGTAGTAATCACTGCTCCACCGGTTCAGGATCGAGGCTATGCCGACAACGCCCGTGCCTTTACCACCTGGCTGATGCAGGATTGGCTGCGGGAAAATAATTACCCATACCCCAATGTGGCAGTCTTTGATTTCTACAATGTGCTGACCCACGCTGATAACCATCATCACTTCGTGAATGGGCAGGTCGAGTGGATCACCGATCATGGCAATAACACCCTGCGCTACCCTTCAGATGACAACCATCCCAGCATAAAGGGCAGCCGCAAGGCGACTGAAGAATTCCTGCCTCTGTTGAATGTTTTTTACCATCGTTGGCGAGGGGGTGGGGCGCTCCCACCAGCGCCGCCCACCGAGGGACCAGCCGAGGTGGTCCCCACCATGCCCGGGGAAGAGATTCAACCTACACTTCCTCCTGGACAGTTGCAGGCAGGTGGGTTGATTGATGACCTGGAGGGCGATGCCCCAGCAGAGACAGACGGCTGGCAGACCAATTTGGACGAATCCACACCGACTCGGGTTGACTGCGGTCCGGAAAGGGGGTTGGCGCATGGCGGTAGCCAGGCACTGCACATAGATTATGAGATAGCAGCCAATAGCTGGGCGAACTGCGGGCTGTTCTACTGGTCAACGCGCGACTGGCGACCTGCACAAGGCATCTCTCTGTTTGTTCACGCCAGCCAATCTGGGCAGACTTTCGATGTCACCGTTTTTGGTGGGTCGCCCGATGCGCTTGAAACTTACCAGTTCAAGGTGGAAATCACCCCAGCCATGGTGGAAGGTTGGGTGCGCCTGGAATACCCGTGGAGCGAGCTGCGACGCGTGGAATGGGAAGCCAATCCCGGTGCGCCGTTCGACCCGGCGCGAGCGGCAGGCTTTGCCATCGGGTTTGATACTTTTCCGGATACCCCTAACGTTGGCGAACTGTGGGTCGATGATGTGCAGTTGATTGGAATGGGTGCACCACCTCAGGTGGAAATTGAAGCGACCGAGGCGCCGGAGGAAGAGCCGGAGGAAGAGCCAGAGGTTGAAGAGCCGGAAGAAGAAGAACAAGAAGATGAGAATGGCGGGTTTAGCCTGCCCTGCATGAGTCCGGCGGCTTTCTTGGCTCTGGTGGCGATTTTGTATTTCTGGGCGAAGAAGAAGATTTATTGATCTGTTAGTGTCTCGATCATGATATTGCTGGAGATGTCCGGCAACTGGCAGGCGCTATAATATGGTAAGATATGCACTTGCGTCTAATCGCACAAAAAACTAAAAATATCGGAGAAAGATGATTTATGCCTGCTGATGATTTTAACCCCATCATTTTTATCGTGCCGGTGGCAATCGGCCTGGTTGCCGTTCTGGTGGGTATCTGGTTCTTATACTTAAGTGGTCAAAAGCTAAACACCCAGCAGAAAAACAACGCCAATCTGTCCTTATTTCTGGGGGCTGCACTGATGCTCTTCTTCGGCGCCTTATGGATTGGCGACAGCCTGCGGCCCACTTATGCAGTGCGCCCTGCTGAAGATGCCAACTATCCTTTTTGGGAATGGGCATACTTCGATTTTGAGCAGGACGCCGAGGGTTGGGAAGTGGATCCCAACTGTGCTGCGGCCACGATGGAAAATCAATCGGATGCCCTGCAGGCCTTTCATGGGGAGGGCTATTTGCAGATTAGCACCGAGCTGAAAAGCCGGGAAGAGGGTCAGCCGATTGCTCTGGAACAAATGGCGTGCTTGAAATACACCGCCGATGCGAGTAAACTGGCCTTGATGGATGGCTTGATTGGTTACATCAAAATCCCTTCCTCTTTGGATACAATTGGTAATAGCTTCCAGGCCGAGTTTCAGGTGAGGGGCACCAGCGGCGAGGATTCGCACTGGGCAAAGGCGCGCTACCCAATTAAAGTTGGTGAGTGGGTGCCTTTGGTGTGGGTTAAACCATCTTGGCTAACCGTGGGCAGTAATGAGTTGTTCTTTCCCCAACAAGCCGACGGTGTCTGGATAACTATCTGGGCAGACCGATCCTATAAAGGCCCAATCCTGGTGGACAGTATGGGTTTCTACTTGCTGCAACGGCGCTAATAGGACAGAGGTTCAACTTCCGAAAGTTGAACCTCTGTCTTTTACCTCACCTCATCAAAGATAGCCATCACCTCCGCCGGCAGAAATTTCCTTATGCCAGTGTCAACGACAATCCGCGCCAGATTGGTGGGGTTAGGCGTCTAGGGGAAATAGGGTGTGCATGGCAGGTCGGGTGTCAGCTATCGTCCAGCGTAAGCCGCCTCATTCCATCTCAGTTCCTTTTTAAACCCATCAATCTTTGTGTGTTCATCAATCAGCAGACACTCGATGCCCGCCATCTCAGCATAATCCTGCAGATGTTCGGGATTGACTGCATAGCTGAAACTGGTATGGTGCGCGCCGCCAGCATATATCCAGGCGGCCGCGGCTGTTTTTAAGTTCGGTCGCGGCAGCCACAGCGCCCGTGCTACGGGCAGTTTGGGCAAAGGGGCGTCGGTGGGAACGACATCGACGCAGCTGATCAGCAGGCGGAAGCGTTCGCCCATATCGATGAGTGAGGCGCAGACCGCTGGGCCTGTAAATGCATCAAAAATGAGCCGCACCGGGTCGGATTTTCCACCGATGGAAAGCGGCAAGATTTCCAGTTTGGGTTTGTTGGCGGCGATCGAGGCGCAAATTTCAAGCATGTGCGCCCCTAACACCTTATCGCCAGAGGGGTGGAGGTGATAAGTGTAATCCTCCATGAAGCTTACCCCGCCCTGAAGCCCGGCGCTCATTACCTTCATCAGGCGCACCAGGGCAGAAGTCTTCCAATCACCCTCAGCGCCAAATCCGTAACCCTCTGCCATCAGCCGCTGCACAGCTAAGCCTGGGAGCTGCGCCAGTCCATGCAAGTCTTCAAAGGTGGTGGTGAACGCAGTGAAACTGCCTGCTTGGAGAAAAGATCGCAGCCCAGCTTCGATGCGCGCCCCCTCGCGCAGAGCGGTGTGCTGCTTTCCTCCAGGTCGCAAATTGGGGACAACTTCGTATAGATCAAGATACTCTTCAACCAGGCGGTCAATCTCGCTTTGGCTGGCCTGGCTCACAGCATCCACCAGATCGCCGACGCCATAGCCGTACACGCTGTAGCCCAATTGCATCTGGGCTTCGACTTTGTCGCCTTCTGTCACGGCAACATCGCGCATATTATCACCAAAGCGGGCGACTTTACCATGCTGGGCATCACTCCAGGCGCAGGCGGCCCGCGACCAGGTCCCCAGGCTGATTTGCACATCTTCATCCTGCCAGTGACCGACAATTACCTTGCGCTCCAGGCGAAGTCGCGTGCAGATGTAACCGAACTCGCGGTCGCCGTGGGCAGATTGATTCAGGTTCATGAAGTCCATGTCGATCTCTGCCCAGGGGATCTCGCGGTTGTACTGCGTGTGCAGGTGGGCGAAAGGCTTCTTCAACAGCCGCAGCCCGGCAATCCACATTTTTGCTGGCGAGAAGGTGTGCATCCAGGTTACCAACCCGGCGCATTTTGGAGCAGCGTTAGCCTCCAGGCACAGCTCGCGGATTGCCTCCGGTGTGGTCAGCACTGGCTTGAAAACCACTTTCACCGGTATGTGCGGTGAGCGGTTAAGAGCCCTGGCAATTTCCTGAGAGTGTGCAGCTACTTTTTCGAGTGTGTCAGGACCATATAAATGCTGGCTACCAGTAATAAACCAGATTTCATATTGATTAAGATCAATCATGACAAATGCTCCTTAAAATTTGCAGATTTCGCAATGGATAGATGAAATATTTACTGCCCATATTGTTCGGTGTAGCGTTTGTGCAGCCGGGCGACCATCTCCGCCGGGATGGGCAGAGGGGTACCTAACTGCATTGCATAGTAGACTGTGCGGGCAGCGTCTTCAACCATAACCGCAGCTTTAACTGCTGCCACAGGGTTTTGACCGATGGTGAAGACGCCGTGATTTTGCATCAAGATAGCAGGGCTTTGACCAATTGAACGAATTACTTCCTGACCGATGGCTTCATCGCCGATCGAGGCAAATCCGCCCACTGGGATCTCCCCGCCGAACTCATCGCAGATGGCGGTCAGCACGGGCGGTATGGGCTTGCCGACTGTAGCGAAGGCTGTGGCGAAAGGAGAGTGGGTGTGAACGATGCCATTGACATCTGCCCGTTGGCGGTAGATGTAAAGATGCGTTGTGGTATCGGAAGATGGCTTCAACTCGCCTTCGATGATCTTGCCGTTCAGATCCACGACCACCATGTTTTCCGGTCTCAGGTCGGGATACAGTATTCCGCTTGGCTTGATCACTACCAGCCCACTGGTGGGATCGCGCCCGCTGATATTTCCGCTTGTCCAGGAGACCAGGTGGTTGCGTGGCAGCTCGGCGTGCAGTCTGCAAACTTGATCACGTAAGAATTCCAGCAGCATTATGCCTCACTCATCTTCGGTCAGGTATTTTTCAGCACCTGTTCAGTCTTGATGCGCTTCAATCGCTTCATAACATCGTTTTCGCCGCGCCCAAAGTAGTCGTGCAGCTTCAGGTATTCGTCGTACAGCAGGTTGTACACCTGTTGATGTTCCGAGATGGGTGTGTAGACCACATCTTTGAGGTGCGCCATCGTTTGTGCCGCCTCGTAGATCGATTCATACCCGCCAGCAGCTTTTCCTGCCGCTACCGCCCCGAACATGGCGGAACCCAGAGCGGGCGCCTGGTTGGAAGCCGTCACCTTAATCTCGCGACCGGTCACGTCAGCGTAAATCTGCATCAGGAGTTTATTTTTCTCGGGCAGCCCACCGCAGCCGACCAGTTCGTTGATCGGCACACCATTATTTTCGAAGGCCTCTACAATGACACGCGTGCCGTAGGCAGTCGCCTCAATCAGGGCGCGGTAAATTTCTTCTGCTTTGGTTGCCAGGGTCGCTCCCAGCAGCAGGCCGGTCAAATTCACATCCACCAACACACTGCGATTACCATTCCACCAGTCTAAAGCCAGCAAACCCGATTCCCCTGGCTCCAACCGGGCAGCTTTTTCCTCCAGGAGTTGATGAATGTCTATGCCACGAGCCGTGGCTTCCTGCTGGTATGCTGCCGGGGTGCAATTCTCCACAAACCAGGCGAAATGATCCCCAACACACGATTGACCAGCCTCGTATCCAAACAGTCCGGGGATGATGCCATCTTCGACATAACCGCACATCCCTGGCACGATATGTTCTTCCTTGCTTAGCACCATGTGACAGATGCTGGTGCCCATAATCATCACCATGCGCCTCGGTTCGGTGACCGTGGCAGCAGGTACAGCTACATGCGCATCCACATTTGCGATCGCCACGGCAATGCCGGGTGGCAATCCGGTCCAGGCGGCAGCCTGTGAGGTCAGATTTCCGGCGCGCTGCCCGATAGGGGTGATCCGGCGCGACATCTTCTCGTCGATCACGTTTGCCAGGCGCGGATCTAAGGCAGAGAAATAACTCGAATCGGGGAATCCCTCGCGCTTAGACCAGATCGCCTTATAGCCGGCAGTGCAGGAATTGCGCGTCTCAACGCCAGTGAGCTGCCAAACTACCCAATCAGCAGCTTCAATCATCCTATCAGCAGCGGCGTAGATCTCTGGAGCTTCGGTCAGTATTTGCAGCACTTTGGAGAAAAACCACTCTGACGATATTTTCCCGCCATAACGATCCAACCAGCTTTCTCCCATACGGCGCGCGGTCAGGTTGATGATATCCGCTTCAGGTTGAGCGGCATGATGCTTCCACAGCTTCACCCAGGCATGTGGGTGTTCACGGTATTGCGAAAGAGTGCACAGCGGGGCGCCATCGGCTTTGACGGGCAGCATGGTGCAGGCGGTGAAGTCGATGCCCACGCCGATCACATCTTTGGGATCGATGCCAGATTGACGGAGCACAGCCGGGATGGTGTTTTGAAAGGTGCGAATGTAGTCTTCTGGGTCTTGCAAAGCCCAATCTGGTTCCAAACGAATCTCTTTGCTGGGGATGGGCAGGTGTTCATCTATCACGCCATGCGCGTAGGGATACACGGCGCTGGCAATCTCTCTTCCATCGGCGACATCCACCAGCACAGCTCGCCCGGATTCGGTTCCAAAATCAACGCCGATTGTGTATTTTGCCATGCTTGCCTCCAAATTATAGAGTAATCATCACTTTCAAACCCTCCCGGCGGACAGCCAGTTGAAAGGCGTCCATAGCTTGCGCCAGTGGGAAGGTGTGGGTCACCAATGAGCTCACATCCACCAGCCCCCGGGTGACCATCTCGATGGCGCGCGGGTAAGTATGTTTCATACGCCGCACCAGTTTGATCGTCAGGCCTTTGCGGCGCGCTGTAGATGCCGAAAAGGATGTCTGGTCATTGGCCGGGATGCCAACCAGTATGACCTTGCCACCAGGTACAGCTGCGGCAAACGATGTATCCACCGCCGCCTGCTCTCCGGCGCATTCAAATGCTACATCCACACCCCTTCCCTGGGTTGCTTCCAGGATCGGGTGGATTTCTTCTCTACGATTTGCCAGGTATGCTTCGTCTGATCCATAGGTAATCGCTGCTTCTACGCGGTGAGGCAGCACGTCGGTGGCGATGATCCTGGCAGCGCCCATCCGCCGGGCCAGCTGCACTACCAGCAGACCGATCGGCCCGCAGCCAAACACACCGATGGTCATCCCGGCTCGCAGCTTGCCCAGATCGAGAGCATGCAGCGCTACGCCGAGTGGTTCGAGCATCGCACCATCGGACTCGCTGAGCGTATCCGGGATTGGGTATAACCGCCTGGAATCCCAGGCGATATACTCTCTGAGCCCGCCATCTTGCTCCCCATGCCCGGCAAAGATGACTGCAGGACACAGGTTGGGGTTGCCCTGCTGGCAAAACTCGCATTCCCCACAGGGCAGGGCGGGGTCTACAGCCATGCGCCCTCCATCTTCGGTGATGCCAGCAAATTCATGCCCCAGCACGAGCGGTCGTTTCAATTGAGCATCGCCGATCCCGCCGTCTTCGAACCAGTGCAGGTCCGAGCCGCACACACCCACAGCTTTGACCCTGACAAGTTTTTCGCCCTGTTTGGGGGCAGGGACAGGTTCTTCCTGTATTCTTAGATCACCAGATCCAAACAGCCGCACCGATAGCATGGTTTTCTCCGCGGATTATTTTCGCACCGAGCTATTGCGTATAGTCAGCTCCGGTTCCAGAACAACCATCCTGGGTCCAGCAGGATTCCCTTCGCTCCGTTCCGTTTCGATTGAATGGATGGTTTCTTCAACGGCTGTTCCGCCGAGTTTGTGCTGGTCCTGCACTACTGTGGTCAGCGGAGGCCAGTAATAGGGTGATTCGGCCAATCCATCGAACCCAACCACGCCCATCTGGGAGGGGACTGAGATCTTGTTGCGACAGGCTCCTTGCAAAACGCTCAGGGCCATCTGATCGTTGGCGACGAACACCGCGTCCATATCGGGATACTGAGTAAGAAGTTGTTTGAAGGCTATCTCGCCGCTGGCAGATGACCAGTTGCCTTCGGCGCAGTGGGCTTCGGGAGCCTCAAGCCCATAAGCAGCCAGAGCAGCCTGCCAGCCGGCTTTCCGTTGGCGGCTTTCCCACCAATCCATTGGTCCGGAGATATGTCCGATGTGCGAATAGCCCTGCTGGAGCAGATGTTCGGTAGCCTTTTTGGCGCCCAGGAAGTTATCGTATTTCACGATCGTGAGTCTGGGATTGTCTGCCATGGTCAAAAAAACGACTGGCACGGGAACTTCTGCCAGTACGTCTTCCACCCAGCAGCGGTTATCGCCTACTTCTGGCACCGCCCATACGATGCCATCCACATGCCTGGCAAGCAAGGTCTGTAGGAGAGGCTGGATTTCTTCGCTGTCGAACCTGGGCTGCGCCTTGAGCAGCAGGGTATAACCCATTTCTTCGGCCTGGCTGGTGATGCCATCCAGGGTGCGTGATGGACCAATGAACTTCAAACCAGCGGTTACAACACCCAAAGTATAGCTGCGTTGTTGGATCAGGCTGCGAGCCAATTCGCTGGGCTGGTAGTCCAGCTCTTTGATGATCTGAAGGACACGTTTGCGAGTGTCTGGAGCAACATCAGGGCGTTCGTTGATTACCCTGGAGACTGTTTGGGTAGAGACGTTCGCGGCTTTGGCAACCTGTTTGATGGTGGGGCGCTTAGCATGAAAATTCATAGTATCCGAATCCTTAGACGCACGATTTGTTATCGTTATCGGGAACGATAACATCATAGCAAATCTAGAGATATTTGTCAAGTGAGTATTTCTAACTTTTGCGTATGATCTGCTCCCGCAAAATCATATCTCGCAGGTAATTTTATCTGGAAACCAGGCTCTGATTACCTGGAAAATCACTCAAAAGATTAGAAAATATCTCCTGGGGCATAAAAAATGTGATTAATGCACATATTTTCACCGAAATCTATTCCAAACCTCTTGACATGCCCCAAATTTTTTGCTAATATATTCATTGTTGATTGTGAACGATAACGGGAACGTTATCGGGAACGTTAGCAATAGCCCGTGAGGCTTCGTTCGCAATTTACGCACATTTCCAAGTTTGTTGTGTATCCTTTTTGAAGGAGGCCGCCAGCATTATTCTATTGACCTTTTCCATTGAAGCTTTTCTGCCCGGGGAACTGCTTCTTGTAGGTGGCAGACCCAAATCATACCAAAGTTCCAATTGGCACCTTAATTTACAAGCTCATCTATCCAGTATAAATCAGAGAAGGAGAATGTACGATGAAAAGCATGACGACTATTGTAAGGGTTATTTTGGTCCTAGCGTTTGCATTCGCCGCAGTAAGCTGCACACCTACCGCCCCGGCTGAACCAACACAACCCCCGGCTCCTGCAGCTACGGCCACAACTGCCCCAAAAGTATACACTTATAAGGACATGGTGGTCGGTTTTATTCAAACCGGTTCCGAAGGTGGTTGGCGTGCGGCAAACACCGCCTCCTTCAAAGAGACCGCTGACCAGCTTGGCATCACTTTGAAATTCTACGATGCCCAAAACAAGCTGGAGAATCAGATCTCTGCTTTCCGCAACTTCATCGCCGACAAGGATGTCAATGTCATTATCCTGGCTGCGCTCGAGACGACCGGCTGGGATGAGGTGTTGAAGGAAGCCCAGGCTGCGGGGAAGATTGTTGTTCTGGAAGATCGCCGTATTGACGCCTCCGAAGACCTGTACGCCACCTACATTGGCTCGGATTTCGTTGAAGAAGGGCGCAAGGCTGCAGTGGAAATGTGCAAGCTGCTCGAAGGCAGTGAAAAGAAGAATGTTGTCGAATTGGTCGGAAATGTTGGTTCCTCAGCTGCCAAAGACCGAGGCCAGGGTTTCCGCGAGAAGATGGGTGAGTGCGGGATTACGATCACCCAATCCCAGACTGGCAACTGGAACTCCACCGAGGGCAAGGCAGTCATGGAAGCCTGGCTAAAGCAGAGCACGGATATCCAGGGTGTATTCGCCCAGAATGACGAGATGGGGTTGGGTGCGGCTGAAGCGATCAAGGAAGCTGGACTCAAGCCCGGCACCGATATCAAGATCCTCACCGTCGATGCCACTGCGGGCGCTTTTAAGGCTATGATAGCTGGCGATATCAACACGGTTGTTGAGTGCAACCCATTGCTTGCTCCTCAGGTTTACGAGGCTGCTCTTAAGGCCTTGAACAATGAGTCGCTGCCCAAGTGGGTCCCTTCGCAGGAAGGTGTGTTCTACGCAGCGGATGCAGCCACGATCCTGCCAACCCGCAAGTATTGATCTAAACAGTCAAGGTTATGTGACTTTCCGGGAGTCACTTGCTTGAAGGGTGTTTTGTGGGAAAATGGGAGAAGCGGTAATCCTCGCCGCTTCTCCCATCCATATGACTAGACGAGGTATTTTATGGCAGAGACTGACAGCGATATCGTACGAATGATTGGCATTCATAAGTCCTTTCCAGGAGTACAGGCCCTCGAAGATGTGGACTTTACCTTGAAGATGGGCGAGATACACGCCCTGGTAGGGGAAAATGGGGCGGGAAAGTCCACCCTGATCAAGGTTTTAACCGGGGTCGAACGACCTGATAAGGGAGTGATCCTTCTGGAGGAAAATGAAATCATAATCAGATCGCCTCAACACGCCCAGTCGCTAGGAATCAGTACGGTTTACCAGGAAATCAATCTCTGCCCGAATTTGACGATTGCAGAAAATATCATGATCGGGCGTGAGCCTCGCAGAATGGGTAGAATCCTTTGGAGTAAGATGAACGCCCAGGCCAAACAAGTACTCCAGGGTCTGGACATTGATATTGATGTGACCCAACCACTTGGCTCATACTCAGTCGCAATCCAGCAGATGGCTGCCATCGCCCGAGCCATTGAGATTTCTTCCGCCAGGATCCTGATCCTGGATGAACCAACCTCCAGCCTGGATGCTCACGAAACGGCCAAGCTTTTTGGGGTGATGCGCAAACTAAAAAGCGAAGGCATGGCAATTATCTTCATTACCCATTTTCTAAACCAGGTCTACGAAATTACCGACCGCATCACCGTGCTTAGAAACGGGAAGCTGGTTGGTACATACGACACAGCTTCCCTGCTGCGATTGGAATTGATCGCCAAAATGATCGGTCGGACTCTGACCGAATTTGATGATATGTCTGAAATCAAGCAGAAGAGCAGCCAACAGATTCGCGGTGAGGCTCTGCTCCAGGCGGATGGACTGGGCCGCCTGGGCGCCATCGCACCGTTTGATCTGGAACTGCACGCCGGTGAAGTGGTCGGTCTGGCTGGGCTGCTGGGATCGGGGCGGACGGAACTTGCCGATTTGCTCTTCGGAGTGGATAGACCAGACACAGGCAGCCTGACCTATGCTGGAAAGCCAGTCAAGCGTTACTCCCCCCTGGCTTCGATTATCAGGGGTGTGGGCCTGTGCCCAGAAGACCGCCGGGCGGCCGGGATCGTGGATGATCTGACGGTGCGGGAGAATATTATCCTGGCGATGCAAGCCAGCCGTGGATGGTTCAAGTATCTCAGCATGCAGCAGCAGTACGAAATCGCCGAGCGGTTTATCAAAATGCTAAATATTGCCACTCCCTCCGCTGATCAGCCGGTGAAAAACCTGAGTGGAGGCAACCAGCAGAAGGTAATCCTGGCTCGTTGGCTGGCAACCAACCCACAGGTGCTGATCCTGGACGAACCCACCCGCGGCATCGATGTCGGCGCCAAGGCTGAAATTCAAAAATTGGTGCTTTCCCTGGCAGAGCAGGGAAAATCTTGCGTTTTCATCTCCTCTGAGCTGGAAGAAGTTATGCGCACCAGCCACCGTATCATTGTGCTGCGTGACCGCCAGAAAGTAGATGAGTTCAGCGGAGATGTTGAAGAACAAACTATCATGCAATCCATTGCAGGGAGCGGATCATGAAAAAAACAAAATCCTCTTTCAGCTGGAGAAAAGTCACCGAGAGCAGGCTGTTCTTCCCTATCCTTGCCCTGGCGCTTATTTTACTCTTTGATCTGATCTTTGTCCCAGGGTTTTTCAAAATCGAGTCAAAGGAGGGCAACCTTTATGGCAGCTTGATCGATATTCTGAGGAATGGTTCTTGTGTGATGTTGCTGAGTATTGGTATGACCCTGGTGATTGCCACCGGCGGAGTTGATCTATCAGTGGGCGCGATCATGGCAATTGCCGCCTCAGTAGCAGCCATCATGATGAATCCAGTAATTATCGGCGTCAAGCTGCCGCCGGATCTGATGAAGTTTATCAATGACCCGAATTTCACCTACTCGCCGCTCTGGGAAGTGATCCTGGTGACGTTGTTTGTATGCACTGTATGTGGATTATGGAATGGTGTGCTGGTGGCTTACGCCAGAATCCAGCCCATGGTCGCCACGCTGATTCTGATGATTGCCGGGCGCGGCATTGCCCAGCTTATTACCAATGGGGTGCGCATCCAGATTTTCTATGAGCCGTATGCGTTTATTGGCAAGGGCTGGATCATCGTGCCATTCTCGATCTATATCGTTGCTTTCATGTTTGCCGTTGCCTGGGTATTAACGCGAAAAACGTCCATTGGCCTGTTCATAGAATCGGTTGGCATTAATTTCCGTTCCAGCTTTTACAGCGGCATTGATGAAAAGAAAATCAAACTTTTGGCCTATGTGTTTTGTGGTTTTTGCGCGGGAGTAGCAGGGTTGGTTGCCAGTTCGAATATCAAGACTTCGGATGCCAACCAGATTGGTTTGAACTATGAGGTGGATGCCATTCTAGCAGTTGTTATCGGAGGCACCGTGATAGGGCTGGGCGGGCGTTTCTCGCTTTTGGCTAGCGTTATAGGCGCATTGGTCATCCAGGCGACCACTACATCTATGTACGCCATCGGTGTACCAGCCAATGCGGTCATCGCAATCAAAGCTGTGGTTGTCATCCTGGTGACCATGTTATATTCGGAACAGGTCAGAGGCTTAGTCAGGAAATTTACCCACCAGGTTGAGGTTAAATCATGACCCACAAAATCGAGACCTTTTTCTTTAACAACCGCAGGTTCATCCCGCTCTCGGTGACTGTTATCCTGTTTTTCGCTGCCTATATCTTTGGGGCATATTCCTACGTGGGTATGCGGGAGCCGCAGGTTTTCCTGAATCTATTTCGTTCTAGTTCTTTCCTGATGATCAGCGCAATCGGGAGCACCTTTGTGATCCTGGCTGGTGGTATTGATCTTTCCGTGCCCGGCATTATGGCCTTGACAACAGTGGCCTCTGCTGCGCTGCTTCGCACAGGGGAATGGGATGCCTGGGTGGTGATGCTGTTGATGCTGGTGATGGGTATGGCTTTTGGAGCGATCCTGGGAGCATTTATCACCTACATGAAGGTGCAGCCCTTTATTGCCACTCTGGCGGGTATGTGGTTTACGCGTGGGCTGTGTTTCTTCATTAGCGATGACGCCATTGCCATCAGTAACCGGGTCTATACAATTATTGGACAGACAAAATTGCTCATCCCTGGCCTGGCTGATCCGGTGACCAAACAGGGCGCCTTCATCTCTCCGCTGGTTGTCCTGGAGGTGATTGTCCTGATTGTGGCATTGTACCTGGCGCATTACACGCGCTTTGGCCGCACCGTGTACGCCGTTGGTGGCAATGAACAATCTGCTCGCCTGATGGGCTTGCCGGTAAATCAGACGAAGATGTTAGTGTACACGATGAATGGTTTCTGCTCTGCTCTGGCAGGCATAGCCCTGAGTATCTCAGTTTCATCCGGGCATGGGCTTTACGCCCCAGGCTTTGAAATGACGGTCATCGCCGCGGTAGTGATCGGCGGCACGATGCTGACCGGCGGGGAGGGATATGTATTTGGCACCGTATTCGGCGTTCTGATCACTAGCGTTATCCAGACCTTAATCCAGTTCAATGGAAAACTCAGTTCCTGGTGGACGAATATTGGGGTTGGCTTACTAACCCTGGCATTCATCATCGTGCAGAGCCTGCTGGCGGCGCGCAAGACTCGCCAGCTTGCTGCCAGGCGTCAGATGGAGGAGGGGGCATCTGAGCAAGATATGGCCAGGCAAGAAATCAACCAGCGCAAGCGAGTGGCTGATAAAAGCCGGCGTTACCAATATCTTGGAGCTGCGGCAATCGCAGGCTTGCTCTTGGTTATACTGATAATTTACGGCATTCGCGGCGCGGCGCGAGGGAGCAGCACCAGCACTCCCCTCCCCACAACATCTGCCTGTCAGCTCAAACCCTTCCGGCAGGAGTTAGCCGCTGAAATGATGAAATCTGGAGCGCTGATCGCATACGAACGTAACGGCGGTCCTGAGTGTATCGACGAGGTATATGGTATTTTCCCGGATGGCAAAATTATTTGGGATAACGGCGTAGAAAAGATTGAAAAGCAGGCTGCCCCCGCTGATGTAATGAAACTGCTTGAGGATATCAGCGCTAAGGGTTGGTTTACAGACGAGATGTATTCTACTTCGCATGTCCCTTGCGGGCAGTGCTATACATATTTCATCAGCGTATACTTCAGGGGCCAGGAAAAAACGATCCAGGCTGTGGATGGCGGGACAGATGCTCCCGCGAACTACTGGCAGGTGGTTTCAATCATCAATGGAGTCCTTCAAATATTCAACACTGCTCCATAGTCGCTGTTATAAAAGGAGAAGGATGGATGAGAATTAACCGAATATTATTTTTGGTACTCGTGTGGGCAGTGGTTTCCTGCGCCTGCGACTATATTGTTTTGCCCGAGGAAGAAGACACCTCAAAAGCTGATGCATCCAAAGATTGGAGTGCTGTGGTGACCAGCATCAGCCAGACTGGGGCAGGAGATCTGCACGTTGACCTGGCCATCCGGAATGAGACTGGCGATTGGAGCACCATGCTGGCTGCGGTGGATAAACCGGCGGTGCTCAGCGTAGGCGGAAAAACAACCAACTGTGACACGGTTTTTGTGAGTTCGGGCGGGCATCGCCTGGCGCCAGGCTTCCAGATGCGGGGTTTTGTCACTGGAACTAAGGCTGATCCAAAAATCCAGCTTCTTTATGTAGAGTGCAAGGGCGTACAAGCCGCTCCCGGAGCGAGATTATCTATTGACTACGCCTATTTTACCGGCGAGTACAACTATTACGAACAGCAGGCTAATAAAAAGAACGCAGTAATGGTAGTGGATCTCGACCAGATCGCCAGCGATCTGCAGTACCCGATTGCTGAACCGGTGCAAGATCTGATTCAGGCATCTGATGTTGAAATCATTGCCATCAACAACTGCACACTCATCCTGACCGAAATAACCCGCTCTGAGAAGGGTCTGCAGTTCAAATGGGTCAACTCCAATCCTGGTGAGTATCCCACCTATGTACATATTGGTCTGCCGCCAGTCATCGGTGCAGACGGTATCATCTATGGTTTCTATGAAAGCCCAGATATTGCCTCTGTGCCGGTCACCGGCGCAGGCAAGACCGCGGAATGGACTACTGAGGTTGCTGTTCCTCCTGAGGTGAAAGGTTTGTACATCTTGCTGAGCGTTGAATCGAAAAAACAACGCCTGTTTACCAATTACGCTATCGATATCAGCGATCGCTAAGCATCCGATTTCTCTCTCATCTCTCTCCGAATGTGTGTGGTTGTGTTCGAACTCACTGGCCGGCTTGATCAGCCGGCCGCTGAGGTTAAAAGGATCCTTTACTCTTCTCCCGCTTTCAAATCCTTGATAACTTGATCGCTGATCGATGGATCACTGATTGACTGTTCACCAACAATCGCCAGGCTAGTGAACGACACATCATCAACAAACATGTTGCTGTTCAACGAATCGTTTGTCTCAACACGGAACTCGAGCGAAATGAGCTGTCCCGCATAAGCGCTCAGGTCGATCACTTTCTCCACCCAACTGCCCGTCGCCTGATTGGAGCATAAATTGTAGGTGGCTACGGTGGCGCCGTTCACCCGCACCCAGCCAAAATCGTTTCCACAGGCATCCGCCGAAGCGATCCACAGCCAGAAATGCAGGTAGGACTGGGAGGCTGAGACGGTCACCTCCTGCCAGATGCGGGAGATCTCATCATCATCCCCGCCCATCCAGGCTGCCCAACTGCCGCTGTGCGGGGTGATCTGTAGCCCGGGTACGCTTAGCACTATATCCAAACCGTGACTGGAGTATTCCGACCTGCCCACATTTCGCCCACACTCGAAATCGCCGTTCACCAGCCAGGCGGGCTGGGTGTGATCGCCCTGGGTGAGGTTCGGGAGATACAGGAATGATGAACTCGCCGTGGTGAACATCCACCAGGTGTCGCTATTAGCATAGGTGGTGCTGATGGCGTTGTTGGCGCGTACCTGCCAGTAGTAGGCGGTGCTGCTGCTCAACCCGCTCAAGGCTTTGTTTGTTGTGCTGCCGACATTAATCCAGGTGGCTGGTAAGGTGCAGGTGCTGTCGTTGCTGGTATCAATACAGTAATCGTAGCTGGTCGCGTTGCTGCTGGCACCCCAGGAGAGAGTAGGGCTGGGGGATACCCCGGTAGCGCTATTTGCTGGATTGGTCTTGCTGAACGCTCCTGGCAGACAAGCTGACGTGGTGGCGTTGGCTGTGCTGCTGTAGGGCGAGTTCCCCCAGGTGTTATAGGCGCGCACACGATAAAAATATGGTGTCCCGCAAGTCAATCTAGTATTCGCATAGCTGGTTACATTCATCCCCACGGTAGCAATCTGGCTCCAGCTTGTACTGCCATTGGGCGAACGTTCGATCTTGTAACCGCTCTCGGTGATGCTATTATCTGTCCAGAATAGGTTAATCTGGGCTTGCGATATTGGCTTGGCCAAAAGGCTGGTGGGCGTTAGCAGCGGCAGTAAGAAGGCTGCTGGATCGCCATACAGGTTGAAATTAAAGTAATTCATCACCCGTGAATTGGAGGTTGGGACCATGCTGGTCTTGGCGTTATATAATGCCTGGGCAGCTGGTTGGCCTTGTACCAGGCGCCGGGCATATTCATAGCCAATGCCTGAGTTGGTCGTGCTGCCATCGAAGTCGCCATACCCAACGCCTGAGTTAAACCAGGAGACCCGCGATGCGCTTACGGTTGCCAGACCGCCCTGCTTGAGCAGGGCATATTGCAGGTTGCTGGTGTTTTCCGGGTAGCCGTTAGTGCAGGAGTTCTGGTATACAAAGGATGGATGGTCATCATCTAGTGATGAAGTCTGGCTGGTGGAGAACAGTGTGCCATCCCAACAGGGTTCATAGCCTACCGATGCAGTGGTGGCTGACCCGTGTCCCCACCAAACCACCAGGCCATAATCGTTGGCTGCCCAGCGATCGCGTACCACTGTCCCGCCGCGTAGTTCTTGATTGCTGGAATAAGTCGAATCCACATTGCACTCGCCACTGCCTTGCTGGTACTGTGTCCAGGAGGTAAAACTTGCTCCATCCAGGTAATCATCCATCATTTGTTCGGCCAGGGGAGCTCCATCGTAACCTGCCACAGAAAAGCTCATTGGCAGCAACGTAGATTTGCGCCAGCTAAAGGGGCTGCTTTCGTTTTCATAATCGATAATTTTTTGTAAGATGGCATCCAGGGTGGAGTATGCAGTACTATAGACCGGGATGCGCCCTACGAACACCTCATTAGCAAAATCAACTCCACCTGTCCCAAAATCCGGGTTATATTCTCCGTAGTAATTGTCGCCGTCCAGATCCCAGTTGCCGGTTAGATCAGCATAGAAATAATCGGTTGGCGACTCTCTATCTGTGGATTGATCCCAGCGCGGCCAGCACATCTTCATTGGCACATCGCCCACCGTGTCGCTGCCGCTGCTCGGGTCATCTGGGTCAGGGTTTCCGATGAGCAGGACATACTTGATGCTGTAGCTGGTGTAATTATTTTGCAGCCATTTGCGGATTTTTTCAGCTGTACCGTTCGGAGATTGCCCAACCAGGCTGCCATATTCATCCTGGGTGATGGTCAGAACACTGAAACCTAAGCTCTGTTTATGGGCGATGAAGTCATCCAGCTTGGTGCTGTTGGTCTCGATGTTGTTGGTGGTGATAATCACATAATCGTGCACCACATTGGGCGCGTCAGGCGATTTAGGTGGCGAGTACCACGCCTGCGCTTGTGCATAGTTTAAGAATAGCTCTTGGGCAATTTCGTCCATGACTGTATCATTGAGCAGCGCAGGATCGATGCTGTCTGGTGCAGTCTGGTAATGAACACGCAAGTTGATTTGGCTCGCCATGCTTACTTTTTCGCTGGCGTCATCCACGCTGAAAGGAGTGTAATCCAATTGGATGAAACGCCATTTGCGCATCTGTCCGCTGGAAAGCAGGCGTACATAACCTGGCAAGGAGCCAGGGCTGGTGGGTGGTTTTACAATTCTGGCTCCCAATGTTTCCGTAGTTGTATCGAGAGGTATGCGCTGGATGTTATAGCTGCCGGGAAGCTGCTCTATTTTGGCGCTCACAATCTCCAATCGGAGGCTACCCGCATCTGCATCCGGCGGTAACGCAAGGTGCACCACCTGGTGCGGCAGCGCTAATTCGCCTGGGGCATCTTGGAGTGGGAAACCATCTGCCTGGATCACCACCGAGCCATCCAACAGATGCTGGAGTTGGAAGCCAGGCAAACGTAGCTCGAAATCTATCGCCCGGTAAACAGATTGTTGGGTTATTCCTGGTGATCTTAATGGGTGAAGCGAGATGAAGGGCAAAGACCAGATAAAGATAGCAATAAATGCAGCCTGCCGGGTAACCCGCAGGTGCAATATACTGAACTTCTTCATTTCAGTCTCCTTGCTCATCCCCTCTGATGTTAGGTTAGAAAGGCAGTCTCTCGTGACTTTATTATGATGTCATTATAAATGAAATTTTGCCCAAGATAGATTAATAATTCACCCATTCAAAATCGTCCGGCAGATGGTCTGCCGGACGATTTGTGTCTTACTCTTCGCCTGCTTTCAAATCTCTGATTACCTGATTACTGATCGACTTTTCACTTATCGACTGGTCGCTGGCCGATTGCTCCCCAACCGTCGCCAGATTGCTGAACGAGACATCGTCCAGGTAGAAATGGCTTTTGATTGATCCGTCCGTCTCTACCCGAAACTGAAGTGTGATCGACTGGCCGGCAAAGAAGCTGAGATCGACAACCTTTTCCACCCACCCGCTGGTTGCCTGGTTTGAGCACAGATAATAGGTAGTTAAGTTGGTGCCGTTCACCTGAAAGTAGCCATAATCATAACCGCAAATATCATTTGAAATGACCCAGGTCCAGAAATGCAGGTAGGGTTGAGTAGCTGGAACGGTTACCTGCTGCCAGAGACGGGAGATCTCATTGTTTTCTCTGCCCAACCAGGCTGCCCAGCCACCGCTGTGTGCAGCAATCTGCAGCGTGGGCGCGCTGACCACGATCATCGGGTTGTAAGTAGAAGCTTCTGACCATCCCGCTTCTCTGCCGCTCTCAAAATCCCCGTTGATCACGTTCGCAGGCTGGATATGGTCACCCTGGGTGAGCATCGGCAGGAAAAGGTAGGCGGTTTCGCCCATGGTGGTGAAGCTCCACCAATCCCCGCTGTTGGCTTCGGTATCCCCGTGACTGTTCACTGCTCGCACCTGCCAATAGTAAGTGGTCTCGTGGAACAGACCCGAGATCATGGCGCTGCTAAGCTGCCCGCTGTACCATCCCGAGTCGCAGGCATCGTTGTCGTTAGTGTCGTAGCAGTATTCGTAGGTGTTCGCTCCGTCAGCGCTGCTCCAGTATAAGTTTGTGGTGGTGGGCACGTTAGGAGCGCCGTTGGCAGGGTTAGATTTACTGAAGTCGCCGGGCAGACCGGAATGGATCGTGAAGCTCCACCAGTCGCCGCTGTTCGCAGCGGTTGTTCCCTGGGCGTTTTTTGCTCGCACCTGCCAATAGTAGGTATTGCCTTCGCCCAGGCCGCTGAGCGTGGTGCTGGTGGCGCTGTCCACGTCCGTCCAGATGTCGTCGCAGGCGTTGTTGTCATCGGTATCGTAGCAGTACTCGTATTCGGTCGCCCCGCTGGATGGCGCCCAGCTCAGGGTTGGCCCTGTAGGCAGGCCGGTCGCCGCGTCTGAAGGACTGGTCTTACTAAAGGCCGCTGGCGGTCCGCTTTGCGTGGTGAAGCTCCACCAGAGACCACCGTTGGCTTCGGTGATGGTGGGAGAAGCGTTCTTCGCCCGCACCTGCCAATAGTAGGTGGTGCTGTAGGCCAACCCACTGATCGCCTTGCTCTGGCTGCTGCCGTTCGACTGCCAGGCTGCACAGTTGTTATGGTTGCTGGTGTCGTAGCAGTATTCGTAGGATGTCGCTCCGCTGCTTGATTCCCAAGCAAGCGTCAGGCTGATCGGTTGCCCAGCGACGCTGTTTGCCGGGCTGCTTTTATTGAAGGCTCCCGGAGGCGCGACTTGGGTGACAAAGCTCCACCAGGTGTTGTCATTGGAGTAAGTTGTGCCAATCGAGTTCTTCGCCCTCACGTGCCAGTAGTAAGTGGTGTTGTAAGCCAATCCACTCAGCGCCTTGCTGGTGCTGGTCCCGTTGGTGAGCCAGGTAGAACAGGAGCTATCATTGCTTGTGTCATAGCAGTACTCGTAAGAGGTTGCCCCGGCGCTGGTTCCCCAGGTCAGGGTAGGGCTGATGGAGACTCCCGTGGCCCCGATGGTTGGATTGGTCTTGTTGAAAGCCCCTGGCGCACCTGCCACATAAAAATCGGCGGTCATCGTGCTGCTCGAATTGCTGATATTGGTGACACTCAGGTTGGTGTCGGCGCTGGTTGAGTAGTAATACGAGCTGGTGTTGGGCATGGAGGCGCTGTTGAAAGCGCGCTTACCAGATGTGCCAGGCCAGGGGTCGCCGCCATCGCCATCGGTGTTGTTCTTCTCCAGATTCAGGGCGCCATCCGCCTGCTCAAGGGCTACCTGAAAATGCTGGCTGGTGGAGGCGCAGTTCCAGTTGTTGACCTGTTTACATTCTTTATCATTGTTATCCACGTTCTCATCGATGTGCCAGATCAGCAGCCCCGAGCCATCCAGGTATGCATCGTAGCTGGTTATCTGGCGGTTTTCAACCAGAAAATACTCTTCTGAACCCAATCTGGCTGACTTGAGTTTGTAGATTGTCGGAGATGTCTCTGCTGCGGGGATCGAAGCAGCGGTCAGAGTACCGCTGACGGCAATCGGGGTCACCCAGCCGAGCTTATAGCGCGACCAGGCGTCGAGGAAAGCGGGCGATTCTCCCAGTCCATACTGACCGTTCCAGGAGCCGCCTGACATCAGGCTCCAATCGCCTACACCCTTTGGGGTGTAATCGGTGTCATACAAATCGGGCAGGCCCAGGGCATGCCCTAGCTCATGCGCATAGACACCAATCGTCATATCGTTTGCGCTGAACCAGTATTCCGGCTCGGTGGTGTATGAACTGACCCGTACGCCATCCACGTAAGGTTGGTTGTATGTCTGCCAGGAGTGCGACCAGATATCGGTAGGACTGTTGGTGATTTCAGCGCCTTTACCTGCATGGATAATGAATACGGTATCTACGTAGCCATCGCCATCATTGTCATACTGAGAAAAATCCACAACAGCATTTGCGGCTGCCACAGCGTCTTCGGCGAGCTTCTGGCAGTTGCGGGGATAAGCTGCTTCATAGCAGTAGCCGTTAGCGACATAATATGCCAGGGTTTGTGGCATCGTGTTCCAGCCAATCGAACTGGGCAGGTTAACCGTCACAATATCGAGTTGGTTGTAAGAAACTGCTTTATAGTAATGATTCATCTGACCCTGGCTGGCGCCAAATAACAGAGAGTCGAAGTAGGTGGCGCTGACCAGGTTAGATTTATCAGTAAATTTCACCAGCAGGGCAATGGTCTTCCAGGTGCTAGCCGGGGTTTGAATGGCCAGGGGATTTGGCTGATCGATCCCTAACTGTTGGCGATACTCCGGATCAGTGATAGATTCCGGCAGTGTAATCTTCCCCAGACGAGCCTGCTCAAGCAGGCTGGGGTGGGGCGGCATGATCTGCAGGCCGGGAGTGCGTACAGGGGTTTGATCTACAGGGGGAAGCCCCCGGGCTCCCAGGGCAAAGCTGAGTAGGAACACCCATAAGACAAGTCGTTTCAATCTGACCTCCAGGACTTTGGATATTGCAATATGGCTCCTCACAACAAGATGCAAGGGTCTGGCCAGCTGCAAATTATAGCCTGAAATGATAAGAGTCAGATGAGGCAAAAGTAAAGTACTGAGGATCAGTCTCTACCGGTGAACCAGAGCAAAATAGGATACCCAGATCGGCGGCGAATTTATCAGGGCTGCTGCCTGTTCCATCAGGATGTCCGCTTCCTCCCAGCCGCGCGCGTCCATATCTGCCTGGAAATTGCGCCGGAAAAACAGATTGGCGCTGATGGTCAGCTCTCCGCCTGTGACAGGGAGCAAAAATTTGTAGACTGTCGTGTCACTTGCCAGGGCAGGCAGGCGATTGTCGCTTTGAATGAAGGCTTGCTTCCAGTAGCTTACCACTGGGAAATCGCCGCTGAGGGCGTCCCGCAGCACCTTGGCATAGGCTATGCCCGGCCACCCGGCCTGCTCGCCGCCCCAGAACGGGATTATAGATCCCTCGACCTGCACCAGGGGCTGGCCCATTTGATCAACCGCAGCGACTGCCAGGATCATATGCCGACCGGGGTGATCGGTAGGCACATGGTGCCCGGCGCCGGTGTTTTTCAGAGTCACCGTCACCACCAGGCTGTCGCCGATCACGCCCGTTGTCATGGTCATCGCCACAGTTTCTTGCAGCAGCGCCTCGCTGGCTGCGCCCGGCATGGTGTGGGCGTGGATGGTCAGCGGGTCGCGCTCCACCCCGCCAAAACCGGGGGCGACATTGGTCAGCACCCCATCGGAGGGCATATGGCAGGTCTGGCATTCGATGCCTGCTTCCGGATAAGAGCTATCCAGCCATTCTTTGTAGGATTGGTAGATGGGCGTACCCCAGAAGCTGAACTGGTGGCAGGGGGCGCACCACTGGCTGCGCTCGATCAGCGGCAGATAGGTATCCTCCTCGGGCACATTATCATCGTCGAAGGTGCCGAAGAAGAGCTGGAAGCGTTCTCCCGGGAAGGGCCGGCGCACATCCATCGAGATCACCCCCGGGGCATTATTATATGGCAGATCGGTCGCCGGGTTGAGGTATACATCCGCCACCTTATGGCAGAAGTCGCAGTGGATGCCAAAATTCTGATCCAGGCTGCTCAGCAGGTTCATATCTGTAGAGAAGGGCGCATCTAGAGCCGCACCTGGGGCGTGACAGGTAGCGCAGTTGCCGGCTGTGCCAGGGAAATCCAGCTTGTAGCCCGGTGCGAGGCTTACCGTGCCGGTGATATCCGTGCCATTATACAGCGAAAAAAAGCGCGCGTTGTTCCCCGAACGACCATGCAGGTCATTGTCCAACCAGATCTGTGTCACCCCCACCTTACAGCTATAGCACGATTCATGCCCTGTGGGCGGCAGCCACTCGTATTCCGGGTTGTCATTGGTCTGATACAGGCCCAGTTCCAGGATTAAATCGCTGGTCGGCGGTATGACTTCCTCGACCTTGGCGCAATAATACAGGTCTTTCCAGGCGCTGACCGTGACCGCCTGACCTTCGTTCAATCCGCCCAGGGTAAATGTCCCATCTGAGGCGCTGAGCGTGCTGTTGGCGGTCGCCTGGATGCGCACGGTTGCACCAGACACCGGCATTCCATGTTCATCCTCAATCATTCCGCTGATCGTGGCTGCCGGCGCGGCGCGCGATGCTTCTACCAGGCGTAGGGAAATGTATCCCGCCAATAATGTCAACATGCCAAGCAAAAGAAACCATCGAAACTTATTCATCTCGCTCCTACTTTCTCAAGGCAGGCAGATAAATCCACTGTCCAGGCAGATAAGGAGAAGGGCTGTCGATGAACACCTGGTTTCCTTGGAAGACCACGTCGTTCGCATAGCTGACGGTCTGCTCGCCGATGTGGCCTGTTAGCAGAATATTGATTGAGATGGTGTCTGATAGACCTGCCACTAGGTCGTCCCGGGCAATCAGATCCAGGTTGGGGAAATATTCTGCCAGGGCAACAGGGTCGAAAGTGAGAGCGTGATTGCCTGTGTTGGATCGCGTATGGGGGATAACTAGGTGTTGTTCATCCGGAGAGATAACCGCCGACTGCACCAGGTTGCTGTCAGGCCACAGGGATAGGATCACGGGAGGAAACCCTGGCCCATCCTGAAGCGTTTCCGATTGGACAGCCGTACTCGGTGCAGGATGTTGATCCACGGGATGTTCCCCTTGCCATGCTAGCGGCAGGTAATTTGTGAATGGCTGGACGGTCAGGATGGTGACGGTCCTGTCCAGTAAGTGGGTTACATATAAGCGATGCCCATCAGCAGAGATTGCCAAAACACTGGGGCGTGGATATGCTGCCAGAACCACAAATAAACCAACAGTTTTTAATTTCAAGCCTGCCACCTGCCTTTGAGTTGCCGAACATCAATTCACTTATATGTCAGGATAGCAAAAAGAGGGCAGATGATGTCTCCTGGGCGATGTATAAGCCTCCAATGTCAGCTATTTAGCCCGTGCAACCAGAGCAGGAATGGATTCAAGAAAGAAAACAACCCGTTATGCGCTGCCTCGGTCACGAAGATGGATAGCAGCCCGGCTGGCGTTTTCATCTGTACCAGCGGCAGGTGGATGATGCCCGTTGCCGGTTTGATGGTTACATTCCACCAGTTTCCATTGTCTGCATAGGTGTCGCCGCCAGGATTTGAGGCGCGCACCTGCCAGTAGTAGGTATGGTTGTAGAGGTTGTTTGGTTCAAACACAGATAGTTGAAGCCCACAGATCACCCAGCTTGTATCACATAGATTGTTGTTTATATCATCCAGGCAATACTCGTAATAAGCCATGTTCAGGCTCGGGTTCCAGGTCAATTGCAGCAGCAATGGATGACCGGTGGTGTTGTTCAGCGGCGCTATCTTATTGAAGGGGATCGGTGGCGGTGGTGTGGTAGTAAAGGTAAACCAGGTGCCCGTGTCGGCCTCCTTCGTCACCCCGCCCGGATCGACCGAACGCACCTGCCATTCATATGTGGTCAGATACAATAAACCTGCAGGAATCGCGCTGTTTGTGCTGCCAACGTTTACCCAGCTGGTCTGGCACAGGCTGTCTGGCCACATGTCCACACAATATTCATAAGAGACTGCGTTTGCGCTGGGTCCCCAACTCAATGCGCCGTTCACTAATTGTCCGACAACACCATTCGCTGGGCTGATTTTTGGGAAGTCACCCAGCGGGGGATACTGGGTGGTGAAGCTCCACCAGGCGCCGTCTGCCTCAGTCGAGCCCCAGGCGTTAGTTGCTCGGATTTGCCAGGAGTATTCTGTCCCGAAAAGCAGATTACCCAGGGGATAATTGGTGAATGTCCCTGCGTAGCTCCAGGTGCCGCTATCGCAGGTACTGTTCTTGGTTTGGTCGATGCAGAACTCGTAATAGGATTGCCCGCTGCTGTGCATCCAGCTGGCAGTGGGAAAGGTGGAGACATTCGTCGCGCTGTTTGAAGGTGATACTTTTGGGAACGGTAGCGGTGGGCGTGGGACGTAGAGATCTGCGGTCATGCTCGACGCCGATGCGCTGATGTTCGTGACCGTCAGCAGCATACTGCTGCTGCTGTAATAAGAACTGGTGTTGGGCGTTGTAGCGCTGGTGAAGGATGTTTTTGATGAAGTGCCAGGGTAAGGATCACCGCCGTCGCCAGTGTTGGTTTTGTTTTCCAGATGCAGGCTGCCATCGGCCTGTTCCAAGGCAACTTTATAATGACTGGCGCCGCAGTTCCAGTTGTTATGCTGCTTACATTCCGTTGTGTTTTGGAAAATCGCCTCATCCACGTGCCAGATCAGCAGGCCATTTGCGGGCAGATAAGAATCATAACCGGTTTGCTGGCGGTTTTCGACCAGGAAATACTCTGTGCTGGCCTGTTGGGGTGACTGCAGTCGGTAGGCTATCGCATTATTTTCGGCATTGGCGATGCCCGCTCCAATGATTGTGCCGACCACGACCGTCGGCGTTGTCCAGCCCAACTGAATTTTTGACCAGGCATCCAGGTGCGCAGGTGAAGAGCCGCTGTTGCCAGGTCCATTCCAGGTGCCGATACCCATCAGGCTCCAGGCGCCGGAACCCTCGGAGCTATAGTCGGTATCATACAGGTCGGGCAAACCCAGGCCATGTCCCAGTTCATGGGCATACACCCCGATGGTCATATCGCCGGGGGTGACCATATATTCCGGTTCGGTGGAGTAATAAAATGCCCATACCCCATCCACGGGTTGGATCGCGCTCATGTTCCAGGCATGCGACCATACATCGGTAGTTAATCCACTGACTTCAGCGCCTACGCCGGCATGGACAATAAAGATGTGATCTACCACCAGGTCTCCATCGTTATCATATTGGGAGAAATCAACTACCGGGTTGGCTGCCGCAACTGCGTCTTCGGCCAGCTTTTGGCAGTTATTGGGATAGGTCAGGCCCATGCAGTAATTATTGTTGACATACGTAGCATATGTTGACGGCATCGTATACCAGCCCAGAGAGGAGGGCAGGTTGACGGTGACGATATCAAGCTGATTATACGAGACCTCCTTGTAATAATGATTGAGTTGGCTGCTGCCGGTGCCAAAAATCAGCGAATCAAAAAACGAGGCAGATACCTGACTGTTCTTATCGGTGAACTTGACCAGGATCGCCAGCGTCTTCCACTGGGCGCGTGGCGCTTTTGGCGCGTAAGGGTTGGGTTGGTTCAATCCGGCCGCGCGGCTGTTTTCCAGATCCATGATCTGCTCAGGCAGCGTGGCTTTGCCCTGGCGCGCTTTTTCAACCAGGTTCGGGTGGGGCGGTGCAGGTCGAGGCAGGGGAGAACCAGGTTCCACAGGTGTTGTGGATGCAGCTTCTTTCAGGTCTGTCCCTTCCCTGGTAAGAGATAAACGCGCGGAAACAGAGATCACCGGGGAATATGCTAGAGCAGCGATCAAAAATACAACCATCAGGCTATTCAGTTTTTTCATAACGGCCTCCACAACCAGGAAACCATACCGGTCAGACCGGAATACCTCCCCTGGTCATCTTTTTGCCCGCGATGGAGCCAGGGGGAGAAACATATGTATACATTATAGAAAATATTATCGGAAAAAGCAATCACTAATTATGCCCGGTTGTGACATTTCTGATTTATTGTGAGCTGGTGAGAACAATATTATCCTTCACCGGACTACGTGATAAGATTAGGTGTCACGCGCTTCAGGGGAAATTGGGAGGTGTTTGGGCGGGCATAGCCCGCCCAAACACCTCCCAACCATCCACAAACTTCGTAAGTCTTATGGTTCCTTATAGAAAGGATCGTTCATGATGGAACTTGATGCTTTGATCAGTGATCTCGTTGCAATCAACTCGATTAATCCCGATCTGGTAGCTGGTGCACCAGGCGAGGCTGAAATCGCCCGCTACATCGCTAATTGGTTTGAACAGAACGACTTGAAGGTTTATGTGGATGAGCCTGTACCTGGGCGGCCCAATGTGATCGGTGTTGCTCAGGGCAGCGGCGGGGGTAAGACTTTATTGCTAAACGGGCATATGGATACGGTAAGTGTGGCAGGTATGGGGGGTAAGTGTCAAAAAAGGCATATCAAGCCCATATATGGGGGTATTTTTGGAGGCAAAAATGGGCGATTTTCCGAATGTACAGATGTCTATTGCAAAACTGGCTCAGACAACGCATATCGAGACCTGGCTGGAGGCGTTTTTGCTCGACCGGAAGGCGCAGAACTTTGCACCAGGAACGATAATTTTTTACCGAACGATGCTGTCACTTTTCGCAAAATTTTGCGAAGCCCGCGCCATAACCACCATCGACCAAATCAGCCCGGATGAGCTGCGGCGATATCTAAACTGGCTGGAAGAGACAGGCCACAACCCCGGCGGTATCCATGCTGCTTACCGGGCGGTAAAAACCTTCATGCGCTGGCTTTGGGATGAGCTGGAGCCGGAGGGGAAAAATCCTATCGAGAAAGTCAAAGCGCCGCGCCTTGCCATTGAACCGTTGGACCCGGCGAATCTGGATGACGTAGGCGCTATGCTGGCAGTTTGCAATAGCGACTTTCATGGCCTGCGCGACAAGGCCATCATGTTGTTTTTGTTGGATACGGGGGCGCGTGCTGCTGAATGTCTGGCGCTTGATTTGGATGACTGCGACTTAGTCACAGGCGCAATCTTGATTAGGGTTGGCAAAGGCAGGAAACCGCGAACCGTTTTTACCGGACAAAAAACCCGCAAGGCGCTAAGGGCATACTTGAAGCTAAGGCACGACACAAACCCGGCTGTCTGGGTGACGGCTCAGGGGGAGCGGCTCGGTTATGTCGGTTTGAGGGCGGTTATGACCAGGCGGGCTGAGACAGCAAAGGTCAAACCCCCGGAGCTGCATAGCTTCCGGCGCGCTTTCGCGCTGGGGATGCTCAGGAACGGCGTGGATGTGTACTCCCTACAATCCCTTATGGGGCATAGCGACTTGCAGGTATTGCGCCGCTACCTCAAGCAGACCGATTCCGACCTGGCCGCTGCTCATCGCAAGGGGTCACCAGTTGATAGCATGGGAGGGAAAAATGGGCGATGACATGAACTCAGGATGCCTGCTCCCCCTGGCAAGGTCTGTCATAACGGGGGTTTTCGCGGCGGTCATGGTAAGCATGGCCGGGGTGTGCTTTAGCTGGACACCACAAACAGCCATACTTCGAGGTCTGGCAGCTGGCGCCGCTGCTGCTGGTCTGGTCTGGCTGGCAAGCCTGCTGGAGTCGTTTCGCCCTGAATTCCCCGCATGGCTCCCCGAATACCAGGCCGAGATGACCGCCCAGGCGCAGCCCCAGGCGCAAAGCATACGGGTTATTCTCGATAGGGACAATGGCCGCAGCCTCGAATTCTGCGACTTACCAGCTTCCCGGGAGCAATTGGCAGCCCTGGCTCACGGACTTTTGGAGGGCGGAGCAACGTTGAGCGAAAGTCATTGGACTGGCTCAGGGGGAACGTTCACAAGGTCACAGTTTGCCGCGCTAAGGTCTGAACTGCTCAAGCGGGGGTTGGTCGCGTGGAATTCCCCAGGGACACCAGCTCGCGGAGTCTGTCTTACCAGACCTGGCAAGGCGGCGATGAGGGCGTTCGCAAGCGAAACCCCCTCCCCCACTGTGGGGCATTGGTCGGAATAGTGCCACTATGGCGGCGCGTGTGTGTGGATGTGGAAGGGTCATCAGAATGTAATTATACTTGCAATGAATAGGCAATAGCGCAAT
>JAFGQI010000104.1 GCA_016935755.1 Anaerolineales bacterium | reverse complement strand
GCCCTGCCAGGGCCTCGACGCCGCCCAGCGCGGGCTGTTCCTGGGGCTGGTCGAACGCCTGTGCGCCCAGGCCCCGCTGGCGCTGATTTATGTCACGCATGATAAGGGCGAGCTGCCAAAGGCCATCACGCACGAGCTGCGGTTGGAACGGGGGAAGGTGGTATATAATTCGGCAACCAACTTATGATTTCAATTCACGCGTATCGTATGCTGTAAGCCAGGAACCATCGACCATGAATTTTGCATCGAAGCTGATCGACCCTATCATCCAATCCTTTCAATACGTCACCGGCAACCTGCGCGTACTGACCATTACCGACATGCTCATGAATTTCTCCCGGCGGCTGGTTTTTCCGTATGCCTCGCTGTATATCCTGGCGCTGGGCGGAAACGCGACCCAGATTGGCCTGATCTCCTTCCTCAGCATGGTAGCCGGGCTTTTCTTGCTGCCTGTCGCCGGGCATATCACCGACCACGCCGACCGCATCCGGCTGCTGGTGCTGGCCGGGTTCCTTTCCACTGCCTTCCTGGTCCTTAATGTGATCGCACCCACCTGGCAGGTGGTCGCGCTGGCGACGCTGCTCTCGGGGCTGGTGGTGTTCCAGTTCCCGGCCTATGCCTCCCTGGTCGCCGATGCGCTGGTCCCCGGCCGGCGTGGGCAAGGGATCGGCATGTCAAGCACGATTTCGAGCTCGCTGAGCCTCGTCGCGCCTTTTCTCGCCGGGCTGGTCGTTGACCGTTTTGGCACCAACCTGGGCCTGCGCATCCTGTACGGCGTTATGGTGATCTTGTCACTGGTGACGACGCTGATCCAGAGGCGCTTTCTGCGCGAGACGACTAGCGCGCCACGCGAACCGCTGCATTTAAACGCCCTGCTCAATTCGCTGCGCCATTCATACCGCGGAATCCCCGACCTGGTGCGGAGCATGTCGGGGTCTTTGCGCGCGCTGGCTTTGGTGATCATGCTCTGTTTTGTTACCCAGGGCCTGGTGGGCTCGTTCTGGGTAGTGTATGCCGTCGACCAGATCGGCCTGACGGGGGCGCAGTGGGGGCTGACCCTGCTGGCCGAATCCGTCGTTGGCATACCGCTGTTCATCCCGGCCGGGATCCTGGCGGACCGTTGGGGCCGTACGGCTTCCCTGACACTCGCGCTGATCCTGTCTACTGTGGCATCGCTCTTGTTTGTGATCCTGCACGGATTCATCGCCATCCTGATTCTGCGCGCAGTGCTGGCAGCGTGCTTCGTCCTGGGGGCGGCCTCCTGCGTAGCGCTGATGGCCGAACTGGTCCCCAGCGATTCGCGCGGGAAGATGATGGCTGCCATCGGTCAGGGCGGAATCCAGCTTGGCACGGTTGGCAACCCTGGCGGGCCGGGAGTGGGCTACCTGATGGTCCCCCCGGTGATGATCGCCGCACTGGCGGGCGGGTTCCTATATTCGCTCAACCCGGTGTATCCCTGGATCGTTGCTACCGCGACGGGAATCCTGGCAGCCGTTCTGACGGTTGTTTTTGTCAGGAGCCCAACAGAAAAAGTGTAAAATTTTGTAACTGGTCAGCCCGGGTGATAGAAGGTAGGGTTTTGTCCATTTCTGGGGTGCGAAGCACCCCAAAAATGGACAAAACCCGCCTCTTCCCCCTATGGCTGAGTAGTTACAAAATTTATAAGGCGCTTTGCATCAGCCTTTTGATTTCAAATCACACGGACGCTCGTTTTTTCCTGCCATATATTAACAGGCCAACACCTGCGCCTAACTCCAGGACCAAGACAAGCCAGTAGACCCAGGTTCCAACCCAGCCCCGGATATTCAGTGCAACCAGGTCAACCAAAAAAATCAGGAGGATGATTGGTCCGTAGATCCCGGCGATCCGCTGCAGCAGATTCCCCCTGGCTGTGCCTTTGCGGAAAGCTGACTCGGCATACATCAGCACGATCAGCAGGATCAGGCTCACGAACACCGTCCAGCCCATCGCAATCAAGCTGCTCTGCCTTCCCACCTCGGATTGGGCTGTTTCTATTGCTTCTATTTTTCGCTCGGCCAGGAGATAGGTCAATGTGTCAAAACTGCGCCAGACAAACCAGGCTCCGATCACGAAGCAGCCAAACAATGCCAGGTAGATAGAAAGATAAGCAGAAATTTTCTTCAATTCTCACCTCATTCACCGGTAGATCGATGCAAATTCCTGATCAAATTATAACCCTGACCGGAGGATCAGCCAAATTTCCGGCTGAGCGAACGAAATGATCAGACTCGAAAACGGAGGGGCTGGTTTTGTAAGTACCCGCGCAAATTCTATGCTAGAATAATTTTGAATGGCTAACCTTCAGAAATGTGACAGATGGATATATGGGAGAAGGATGAATGTTACTCGATTAAGAGTCGAGAGGAAGTACTATTTATTTTGAGACATGATAACGTTGTCTTAATACCCGGTTCTCGGGACAACCGAAAGGAGGTGATCAGCGGAACTGTGGTTTTACTGCCAGGTATTCGTGTGGCAAAGAAAGTTGTATTCCACAAGACTGCTAGTGAGCAGTCGATCATCCAACAGAAGAGGGAAGAATAGATGTCAAAAAGAATCAATCGACGTGATTTCTTGCGCTGGTCCCTGGTGGCTGCCGGTGGGAGTATCATGGTTGCTTGCGCTCCGCAGGCGGCCCCCACGGAAGCCCCGGCTGTAGAACCTAAAGCAGAGGAGCCCAAAGCTGAAGAGCCCCAAGCCCCGGTTGAAGAAGCGCCAGGTGTTTCAGCCAAGCAGGCTCCTGAATTCGTTGAGAAGGTGAAAGCAGGCGAGCTGCCGGATCTCGACCAACGCTTGCCAGTGAGCCCAAAAGTACTCGATACGGAAACGATCGGCACCTATGGTGGGGTCCTGTACCAGGCCTCGCTGGGCATCAACCAGTACTTCGATATGGCCCACGTCAATGAAATCTACATGTTCGAGCCGAATAATGCGGGCACCCAGACTCAGGCAGATGCGGCCGAATCCTATGAGTTTTCAGAGGACGCCACGACGATGACCGTTCACCTGCGCAAGGGCATGAAATGGTCCGATGGCGAACCCTTCACCGCTGATGACATTATCTACCGGTTTGTCGAAGAAGCCAGCACCGAAGGCCTCGAGCACTGGAGCGATGGCATGTGGAAAGTCGCCGGGGTAGATCCTGAATTTACCAAGGTGGACGATTACACGGTGCAAATTAAGTTCCCCGCGCCCTTCCGCCCCGCCGCCAGCCTCATTTCGAACTGGACCGCCCTGCAAACCACCTTCTACAACCCGGCCCACTACCTGAAACAGTTTAACCCCAAGTACAATCCGGATGCCGAAAAGATGGCCAAGGACGCCGGTTTTGAGTTCTGGTACCAGGCCTATTCGAAACATCGCGGCGCCGTGCTGGACCGCTCTGAGGTAGGATGCCCGACGCTTGGACCATTTGTCCTGAGCGAAGTCGAGACAACCCACGTGGCCTGGAACCGCAACCCGTACTACTATGCGGTTGACAAAGAAGGCAACCAGCTGCCTTACTGTGACGTAGAGTACATGTACGTCGTCGAAAACATGGAACTGGTGAAAGCCAAGGCGATGTCTGGCGAGCTCACCACCTTTGGCGCCTGGTTCACCCAACTGGCCGATATGCCGGCCTTCAAGCAAAACGAATCCAAGGGCGATTACATCACCCGCGAGTGGATTATGCCCACCCCTGGCGCCTTGAACTTGGGCTTCAACCTGACCCACAAGGACCCGGCCCTGCGCGAGATCTTCAACAATGTGAAATTCCGCCAGGCCATGTCGATCGCCATCAACCGCCAGGAGATCATCGACAAACTCTACTTCGGTAAAGCGGAAGTCTTCCAGGTGACGGTCGACAAGAACTGCTCCTTCTACAAAGAGGAATGGGGCAAAGCCTTCACCCAATACGATGTTGATGAAGCGAACAGGCTCCTGGATGAGGTCGGCCTGGAATGGGATGCGGACAAGAAATTCCGCCTGCGCCCGGATGGCCAGCCCATGCAGGTTGTCATCCATCACCAGCCAGAGTTCCAACCCTCGACGCTGGAAATGGTCAAGGGCTATTGGGATGCGGTCGGCGTGCAGACGGATGTCAAGCAGATCGCCCGTGATTTGTACAACACGATGGGACCTGCCAATGACCTGACCGTCGGTGTTTGGAATGCTGACCGCATGATCGAGCTGCGCGTCTTCCAGCCCGGCGTCACCAAGTTTGAGCCCAACAGCGAAATTGCTTATGCAGTCCCGTGGGCAATCTGGCGCGAGACCAAGGGCGATGAAAGCCTGCTGGCAGAAGGACAGCCCAAGCCTGAGGAACCCCCGCAGGAGTGGCAGGACCAGTTTGCGCTGATGGACAAATGGTACACGGTCACCAATGATGAAGACTATAAGACCGTTGGCCAGCAGGTCTGGCAGTTCTTCTCTGACCAGGTGGTGCTGATCGGCCTGTATGGCTATCCTGTCCAACCCCAGGTCGTCAAGAATGGCCTGATGAACATTCCAGAGGTTGCCAATCTCGATGACGGCTTGAACTGGTTCAAGTCCATCCATCCTGAAGGCTTCTACTGGAAAGCCTAGACATCCCGCTAAATTAGTCCCCTGCGCATGGGCGTACCGGTGCAATGACCGCCGCTCATGCGCAGGGACCTTCCCTGGCATTCAGCTTCTCCTCGAAAGGATAGCGCTGTGGTACTTTGGCAATATATCCTCCGCCGGCTCATTCTGGCTGTTGGGACGCTGCTGGTAATTTCATTGATGGCATTTATTATCATTCAGCTTCCCCCGGGTGATTTCCTTTCCACCCAGATAACGACCTTGCGCATGCGCGGAGCGCAGGTTGACCAGGATATGATCAAGGCCCTTGAGAAAGAATATGGATTAGACAAGCCCCTGCCAATGCAGTATCTATGGTGGATGTGGCAGATGATGCACGGTAAATTTGGCGTATCCCTGGAATGGAAACGACCGGTGCTCGATCTAATCATGGAACGCCTGCCGCTGACAATTCTGGTCTCAGGAGCTTCGCTTCTGTTTGTCTATTTGCTTGCCATTCCAATTGGGGTCTATTCGGCTGTGAAACAGTACTCGGTTGGCGATTACATGGCAACGGTATTTGGCTTTATTGGAATGGCTACACCGAATTTCTTACTGGCGCTGATTCTGATGTGGTTTATGTTCAGCACCTTTGGGGTCAGCGTGGGGGGGTTATTCTCCCAAGAATACCTTACCCAGCCCATGAGCTGGGGAAAATTTGTGGATTTGCTCAAACATTTGCCGGTCCCAATCATTGTGGTGGGCATGGCGGGTACCGCCGGCCTGATCCGCGTGATGCGGGGTGGTATGCTGGATGAGCTGCGCCGCCAGTATGTCACGACAGCCCGCGCGAAGGGCGTGGCCGAAAAAAAGCTGCTGACCAAATACCCGATGCGAGTCGCGCTGAATCCAATTGTCAGCACAGTCGGCTGGCAGCTCCCCGCGATCGTGTCAGGCGAGACAATCACCTCCATCGTGCTTGGCCTGCCCACAACCGGCCCGCTGCTGTATCGTTCGCTGCAATCCCAGGATATGTACATGGCTGGCTCGATCATCATGTTTCTATCGGCCCTGACGGTCATTGGGACACTGCTCTCGGATATCCTCCTGGCGGTCCTCGATCCGCGCATCCGCTTTGAAGGGAAATAGGAGAAGAAATGACGGCAAACGAGACCTCAATGATTGGCGGCCGGAGAGAGCTGACCAAGGCAGAAAAGTTTTACGCTGCCTCGCAGTGGCAGCTTATCCGTTGGAAATTCTTCCGCCACAAACTGGCCATGGTAGGGCTGGGTGCCTTAATCCTCTTATACTTTGGCGCGATCTTCGCCCCTTTTCTGGCCCCTTATGAAAAGTTATATACGTCTGACCTGGAATTCTCGCCCCCACAAGGTTTTCATCTCTTTCATGAGGGGAAACTGGTGGGTCCATTTGTGTATGGTATAAAAAGTGCTGTAGACCTGACTACCTATGAGCGAAGCTTCACTGAGGACACCTCGCAGATCTATAAGATCGTGTTCTTTGCCCGCGGGTGGGAATACAAATTGTTCGGGTTCATCCCTTCGGACGTGCACCTGTTCCAGGTGGAAGAAGGCGGTTACCTTTTCCTGTTTGGCACGGATGATCTGGGGCACGATCTCTTCTCGCGGGTCCTGCAGGCTTCAACCATTTCGCTGTCGATTGGCCTGGTAGGCGTCTTCCTCAGCTTTATCCTGGGCTGCATCCTGGGTGGCCTGTCCGGGTATTATGGCGGCACATTGGATACGATCATCCAGCGCGTCATTGAATTCCTCATCTCGCTGCCAACCCTGCCGGTCTGGATGGCCTTGAGCGCGGCGGTGCCGCAGACCTGGGATCAAATCCAGGTCTATATCATTATTACGGTCATCCTTTCCCTGCAAGGATGGTGCGGCCTGGCCCGGGTTGTGCGTGGCAAGCTGCTGGAACTGCGCGAGGAAGATTATGTAATCGCGGCCCAGGTGGCCGGAACGAGCGATTGGAACATTATCACCCAGCACCTCCTGCCTGGTTTCGCCAGCTACCTGATCGTCAGCATCACCCTCTCTATCCCCGGGATGATCCTGGGAGAGACTGCGTTGAGCTTCATCGGTTTGGGGTTGCGGCCACCGACCGTGAGCTGGGGCGTGCTTTTGCAGCAGGCCCAAAACGTGCGCACGATCACAGTCCATCCCTGGCTGCTTCTCCCTGCTCTGGTAGTCATCATCACCGTGCTGGCATTCAACTTTGTCGGCGATGGCCTGCGGGATGCTGCCGATCCGTATGTAATTTAGGAAAAGAGTGACCATGACAACCCCAGGACAACTCATTGAGGTTCAAGGATTAAAGACATTTTTCAAGGTGCGGGAAGGCACTGTCCGCGCTGTAAATGGGGTTTCCTTCACACTGGAACGCGGTCGTACCCTGGGTGTAGTGGGCGAGAGTGGCTGTGGGAAGAGTGTGATGGCCCAATCGGTCATGCGCCTGGTAGAGCCTGCCGGAAAAATCGTGGAAGGCAAGATCAATTTCTACCGGTCCGCGGCGCAAAATGGGCATGAAGCCACGGTGGAAGTTGTGGATATCACCAGCCTGGATTATCGGGGGGTAGAGATCCGCCGTATCCGCGGCGGTGAAATCGCCATGGTTTTTCAGGATCCCATGACCTCATTCAGCCCCGTGCATACCATTGGCGACCAGATTGCTGAGGCCCTGATTTTGCACCAGGATATGGACAAGAAAGAAGCGCTGGAGCGGGCGATTGAAACGCTGCACAGGGTGGGCATGCCTAAGCCAGACCGCGTGGTCAATAACTTCCCCCACCAGCTCAGCGGCGGCATGCGACAGCGCTCCATGATTGCTATGGCGCTGTCCTGCAATCCCAGCCTGCTGATCGCGGATGAGCCCACGACAGCCCTGGACGTGACAACCGAAGCCCAGATTTTAGAGTTGATGAAGGAATTGCAGGCATCGCTCGGCATGGCGATCATGTTCATCACCCATAACCTGGGGGTGGTGGCAGAAATGGCCAATGAAATCATTGTCATGTACCTGGGAAAAATTGTGGAACGCGCGGATGTGGTGTCCTTGTTTGATGACCCCAGGCACCCATACAGCCGCGCCCTGCTGCGCTCAATCCCAAGGGTTGATAAAGATACTGGAGAACGCCTTGAATCGATTGAAGGGATCGTGCCAGATCCTTATTCAATACCCCAGGGCTGTCCTTTCCATCCGCGCTGTCCATCGAATATTCCCGGGGTGTGCGATGTCATCGAACCCCCGCTGGTTACTATAGGCGCGCGGCAAGTGTACTGCCACTTATACCAACAAGATGGCACAGCCAGGTGATGATAATGACCGACCAACCCAATCAAGATAACCTGATTTTGGAAGTCAAAGGATTACAGAAACATTTCCCGATCCGGGCAGGAATTTTTTCATCGGTGAAAGGCAAAGTCAAAGCGGTAGATGGAGTGAATTTCTATCTTCGCCCAGGCGAGGTCCTTGGCCTGGTAGGCGAAAGCGGCTGTGGGAAAACCACCACGGGGCGCATGATCGTGCGCGTCATTGAGCCAACCGCCGGGGAAATCCGGTTTAAGGACCGCGATCGTGGCTGGGTTGACCTCGCCAGGTTGGACCGGCGTGAAATGCACCCCTCGCGGAAAAATATCCAGATGATCTTCCAGGATCCGTACGCTTCCCTGGATCCGCGCATGACCATCCTGCGCATCATTTCTGAACCATTAACCTCCAATAACCTGGCAAGCGGGAAGGAATTGGAAGAACGGGTGGCGAGCATTATGGAGATCGTCGGGCTGCGGCCTGAGTACATGAGCCGTTATCCGCACGCATTTAGCGGCGGGCAGCGCCAGCGGATTGGGATCGCCCGGGCGCTTGTCTCTGGGCCTCAGCTTGTCGTGGCGGATGAGCCTGTTTCCGCGCTCGATGTCTCGATCCAGGCCCAGATCCTGAATCTGCTGCAGGATTTGCAAAAGCAGTTTAACCTCACTTACCTGTTTGTGGCCCATGATCTCAGCGTTGTACGCCACATCAGCGACCGTGTGGCGGTCATGTATGTGGGCAAACTGGTCGAGAGCGCCGCCAAGAAAGAACTGTTCGGGGCGCCACGCCATCCCTACACCGAAGCGCTGCTTTCGGCGGTGCCGCGCCCGGATCCGCACCACAAATCTGCCCGGATCATCCTGGCCGGCGAAGTAGCCGACCCGGCTAATCCTCCTGCTGGTTGTTACTTTCACCCGCGCTGCCGGTTTGCCGCCGATATTTGCAGCCAGGTGGAGCCATCCCTGGAAGAAATCAGCCCGGATCACTTTGTCGCCTGTCACCGGGCCAAAGAACTGCAGCTCCAGGGTGTATGATATGGCAAATATCGAAAAATTCTTAACCCTGCAAAAAGAAGCCGTTGCCCAATACCAGATAAGCAATCGATCCGGTGGAATTGAAATTCAGAGCCAATTGATCGAACAGATGCTCGCGCTTGGACCAGGCGAGATCAAAGCGCAATCTCGGCTTGGAGCATTGTTGATGGATGTAGCCAACCAGCTGGTGGATGCAATGCGCTGGGAGGGGCAGTACGAGCAAGCCATTGCGCTGCAAGAGCGCCTGGAAACCTTTTTCCCCGATTCCATGGCCGCCCTGCGACTGGCTGCCGCAAACTTACGGATCGAGGGCGGGCAAGAGGAGACGGGGTTGGCCCAAATTCGCCAGTTGGTTGACCAGGACCCGCATAATTTGTGGTTATGGACCAGCCTGGGAGCCGGCTACCTGTGGTTGAGCCGGTATTCCGAGGCCGAGGCGGCTTTCAACCAGGCGGCCGGGCTGCCAAATGTCCGTAAACTCGATCGCGCTGTGGCGCAGCGATACCTGTTCAGCCTCCACGCATCCCAGGAAGGCCACACGGCTGAGGCCGTGGCAGCCTGGCGCGAGGGCTGCCAGCTTGACCTGCAGATGAAAGAGATGCTCCCGGAAGTGGTCCGGATGCTGATCTATTGGCGAAAGTATAAAGAGGCGACCGCCCTGGCGGCCGAAGAACGCGACCCGGTGCGGAAATTGTTCTACCAGGGATTGGCCATCGCGGAACATGGCAATTACAAGGCTGCCAGCGGGCATTGGCGGACGATCCTGCTCGAACATCCACCTGATGGACTGCAAGCCGGGCAGGATGAATATGCCGAGGCCTGCATCCGCCTTTTAAACCCCAGCACAGCCATTCCGGTCCTGGAACCGCTGGTCGAGGCCAACCAGGTGAATTATTTCCGCCTGGTAATCCTGGGGCTGGCCTGGGCCCAGAAGCAGGCTACGGAACGGGCTGCCTGGTATTTGCAGCACGCGCTGCGGTTTGGGGACCTGATGCGCCCGCGTAAGACACGCCTTGCCCCCCAGGGTCGCATCCTCGATATCCATGCCCGCCTGCTATACCATCATGTCATTATCAACGCCGATGTCCGGGCAAAACTGGATATCTATTTCATTCCCGAGAAACGTCCCTAGGAGACTGGCTCCCAAATGACTCCATACACTGACCTCACCAAGCGCCTCGCG
>JAFGQI010000103.1 GCA_016935755.1 Anaerolineales bacterium | reverse complement strand
CAGAAAACCGCTGTCCTGGAGGCTGCTCTTACTACCTTTCGGAGCTTGGTTTACCCAAATGTCCGAACTTTTGTCTGAACCTCAGTTCCCTTGAGGTGTTTTTTTTGCTACAATAGGTGGCATATGAATAATTTATGGTCGCCCTGGCGAATGGATTATATCCGCAATTATAAGAGAGACCCGGATTGTGTCTTCTGCAGAGAAGTGGAGAAAACGGATAGTCCGGAGAATCTGATCATTTTTCGAGCCAGCCGTACTTATGTGATTCTCAATCGTTATCCATACACCACGGGGCATCTGATGGTCGTACCATACGAGCATACCCCCTCGCTGGAACTGCTGGATAGTGAGACACGGGTCGAGATGATTGAATTGAGCAGCCTGGCGATAAGGGCTTTGCGGGATGAATATAAACCGCACGGCTTCAACCTGGGCATCAATATCGGCGAGGCAGCCGGGGCGGGAATTGTCGAACACGTGCATTTCCATGTGGTGCCCAGGTGGTCTGGGGACACCAATTTCATGTCAGCAGTCGCCAGCGTGCGAGTGATCCCAGAAGCGCTGGATGAGACCTATTGGCGGATCAAAAAAATCTGGGATGAGATGACCGGTTGATCATTCAGAAAATCGATGCCATATCTGCAGGTTTATTGACCATCTTTGGTATCATATAGCAGGCTTGAAACCAACTCACCATGCGGGCCATACCAAGACCCGCGCCACACCAGCCAAAGGAGATTCTCGATGAGCAATGGAAGTGCAAACACAGAAGCAGTTATCCTGAGCGCCGTTCGTACTCCGAGCGGGAGATTCCAGGGAAGCCTGTCTTGCTTCACCGCGCCGAAATTGGGCGCCCTGGTGATCAAAGCAGCAGTTGAAAGGGCGGGCATCCCCGACCTGGCAGAGATCGAAGAGGTCTTTATGGGCAACGTGGTCAGCGCCGGATTGGGGCAGGCGCCCGCCCGGCAGGCAGCCATCTTTGCCGGGCTGCCAGACACGGTGGGGGCGACGGCGCTGAATAAAGTGTGCGGCTCCGGGTTGAAAGCGGTGATGCTGGCTGCCCAGGCGATCCGCGCCGGTGATGGGCAGCTGTTTGTATCCGGGGGGATGGAGAGTATGAGCCGGACGCCTTTCCTGGTGGATGGGCGCACGGGCAGTCTGCGCTTTGGCCATGCTCAGCTCACTGACGCCCTGCTGCATGATGGGCTGTGGGATCCATTCGAATGCTGCGGGATGGGCGACTCGGCTGAATTTATTGCCCGCGAATATGATGTCTCTCGCCAGGCGATGGATGAGTTTGCCTACGGCAGCCACCAGAAAGCGATTGCTGCCAGTGACTCGGGAGAGTTTCGGGACGAAATTGTGCCAGTGGAGATACCAGGTCGTAAGGGCCAGGTAACGATTTTTGATACCGATGAGACACCTCGGCGGGATACCACCCTGGAGGTTCTGGCAGGATTGAAACCGGCTTTCCAAAAAGATGGGCGGGTGACGGCAGGCAATTCGCCTGGTTTGAACGATGGGGCGGCTGCGGTAGTCGTCGCCAGCCGGGCAAAAGCAGAGGCAATGGGGGTCAAGCCGCTGGCGCGGATCATTGGGTACACGCATGCCGCCGTAACGCCGCGCTATCTGTTTGCTGCCCCGATAAAGGCGATCCCACGTCTGTTGGAGAAGATCGGCTGGAACCTGGCGGATGCTGATCTGGTGGAATTGAATGAGGCTTTTGCTGCCCAGGTGCTGGCGGACGGCTATGCATTGGCTGACCGGGGGTGGGATTGGTCAAAGGTGAATGTGCATGGCGGCGCGATTGCGCTGGGCCACCCGATCGGCGCCAGCGGGGCGCGCGTGCTGACCACCCTGATTTATGCCCTGAAGCAGCGTGGGTTGAAGCGCGGGATTGCCTCGCTGTGCCTGGGAGGTTCAGAGGCAGTCGCTATGGCGATCGAGATCGAATAACAGGCTCCATTCATGCGGTCGAAGGGATGATCGGCACCAGCGATTTCTCGAAAGAGGCCTCAATTGGCCTGATCAAGCGCATACCAGCGGGCTATCTGCACGTGGGCAGCCGTTATCACCCGCGCGAGCAGCCGCGCCGGGTAGTCTACGTGGCAGAGTTCGAGATGGCGCATGCCCCGGTGACGGTGAACCAGTACGCCGCCTTCCTCAACAGCGAGGCGGTGAAGGAACAGCGCTGGTGGGATGAGCAAGGCTGGCGATGGGTGACTGGCGGAAGCCTGGGCTGGGGGCGGGAAAACCGCTGGCAGCCAGAGGCCTGGGAAATTCAGCGCCGGCGGCCCTATCATCCGGTGGTCGGGGTGACCTGGTTCGAAGCCAGAGCTTACTGCGCCTGGGTTTCTGCCGAACGGAAGCGCGCCGTGCGGCTGCCAAGCGAAGAGGAATGGGAATACGCCGCCCGCGGCGAGGATGGGCGGCCTTACCCCTGGGGTGATATCTTTGATCCCAGCTACACCAACACGCTGGAAGCAGATCACAAAGATACGGTTGAGGTGACCAGCAAAACGGAGGATGTCAGCCCCTTTGGACTGATGGATATGGCAGGCAATGTGCAGGAATGGACCAACAGCAGCTACAAACCCCTGGCAGGCGAAGTGTACAGCGGCACAGACCTGCGGATTGCGCGCGGGGGCTCCTATAATGATACGGCTTATGGGGCGCGCACATCTTACAGGCGCGCCTACCCGCCGGGTTATTATTTCACTTTTCTGGGATTCAGAGTGGCGGTTGAGGATCGCTGATTTACAGTGTCTGCGCGGGAATAGTTTGACCTGAAGGAGGTACACATGTACTCGGATCGCTCTAAGTTTCCCTGGGGTGCAATTGTGGTGGTGGCTGCAACCGTCATATTCGGCTGCATCATCCTGGCTGCCCTCTTGATTCCAAAATTTTTGACTTCAACACCGACGGTAAGCGAGCCGGGAAAAACCCCCGAAGCGCCGCGTGGTTCGATAACGGTGGATATCTCCTCTTCCAACACCAAGGAAGACTGGATGGATGCAGTAATCGAGCAGTTCAATGCAGAGAACCATAAAATCTCTTCGGGGGAAGGGATCTTCGTGCGGGTGGAACATGTCACCTCAGGCGGATCCCAGACCGCCATACTGGATGGGAAGAGCAAACCGACGGTGTGGAGCCCAGGCGACCAGAGCTGGATTGATGGCCTAAACACAGTTTGGCGAGACCGGACAGGCAAGCCCCTGATCTCCGAGACCTGCCAACCGACTGTCCTGGCGCCGATTGGCTTCGCCATGTGGCGGCCGATGGCAGAAGCGCTGGGCTGGCCCGACAAACCCATCTCCTGGGATGACCTGGTTGCTCTGTCCGAGGATCCGCAGGGCTGGGCCAGCAAGGGCCATCCCGAATGGGGCTCGTTCAAGTTCGGGCATACTCACCCGGATTTCTCGAATACGGGCATGTTGATGATGACTGCCCTGGCTTACTCTAACCTGGGCCAAACCAGCGGGCTGACGGCTGAGGGGGTGTATTCCGAGCAGGTCAAGCAGGCTTTCGAAGGGCTGGAGAAGAATACCTACCATTATGGCATTCAGAACCGGCCATTGATGCAGTTATTGGCGGTGCGCGGGCCTGATTATCTGCATGCGGTGACTTCTGCTGAAGCCGAAGTGCTCAAGACCAACACTGAATATGCCGACACGCTGCGTTTTCAACTGGTGTTTATCTTCCCTTCCGAAGGCACATATTGGAGTGAGCAGCCTTACTGCCTCCTGGAGGGGGAATGGGTGACGGATGAGCAGAAGGAAGCGGCGAAGGTCTTTCGCGATTATATTCTGGATACCCTGCGCCAGAATATGACCATTGACTACTATTTGCGCCCAGTGGATGAGCGAATTGTTTTGCGTTCTCCACTTACATTGGAGAATGGCACAGACCCACGGGTGAACCGGAGCAGCGTGCCCGCCCTGGAAAGCCCCTCGGCTGAGGTCGCCGAGGCAATCAAGGATGTTTTCCACCAGACCAAGAAGAAAGCCACCATCGTGATGGTGCTGGATACATCCGGCAGCATGGAAGGCGATAAAATCAAGAACGCCATTTCCAGCTCAGTGAATTTTGTCCAGCGCCTGGATGTCAATGATGAGATTTTCGCATTTGGCTTCAGCGGCAGCACGGTCTATGACCTGGGCGGCGGGCGGGCTGGTGATGTCAGCGAGGTGCTGGCGAGAACACTGAGCGGTTTATTCGCCAGTGGAGGCACACCGCTCTATGATGCGATCTGCAATGCAGTTGAATATATCAGCAACTTGAAAGCGGAAGATGACGCCAGCGGAGAAAGACGCCTGTATGGGATCGTTCTGCTCTCAGATGGAGAAGATACCGCCAGCTCGCGCACTGAGAATCAGATGTTTGCCTGTCTGCCTAGCGGAGAAAACGTGGAGGGGGTGAAGATCTTCACCATCGCCTATGGAGAAGATGCCAATACAGATTTAATGCTGCGCATCGCCAACCGCACTAATGGTAAATCATTTAAGGGCGATCCGGCGAGCATTGAGAGCATCTACAATGCGATTTCTGCCGAACAATAAGCTGAGTTTTTGTGCGGGTAGAAGCTGATGGAAGCGAGAAAATTCTGGTTTTTATTGAATATCTACGCCTGGGTGGTGCTGCTGATGAGCATCATCACGGCGGTAATCGTCGGGCAGGCCTGGCTGGTCTTACTGGGCGTGATTGGCTACCTGCTGGCGATCCTGGTTGATCTGGTGGGCGGGCGAAGTCTGGGCAAGACGGGCGCGGTGCGGCTAGCCATCGCCGAGCAGGAAAACCGCGAGCTGAAAGCGGAGCAGGCCCGCCTGATTGGGGCGCTCAAGGAGCGAGAAGCCGAGCTGGCGGCAAAACACAGCCAGCCGCCCTCGAAAGAATGAGAGTATTAACGAAACGAGTAGAGCGAGAGTTATCTTGCTCTACTCGCTTTTAATAAAGAAACCAACTGCCAGGATGCCCGGACCGCCGTGGGTGACGATGGCGGGGGGCATATCCACTACAGGAACCTGAGGCTGGTTGATCAACTGGCTGAGCTCCGCTGCTAAAGCCTGGCCCTCCTCCAGAACGCCGGCGTGCATCACGCTCAGATGAGCCGTGCCGTCGTGAGGCGCTTGATTGATTACCAGTTCTTTCAGACGGGCGATGGCGCGCTTGTGGGTGCGTTCCTTCTCGAACTGGTCGACGCGGCCGTCGCGCAGGCACAGGATGGGTTTGATCTGCAAAACCGTGCCCAGCAGGGCCTGCGCCCCGCCGATCCTGCCGCCGCGCTGCAAGTATTCCAGGGTGGCGACCAGGAAATACAGACGGGTGCGCTGCATGTAGTCTCTCAGGCGCGCCTCGATGGTATCGGCGTCGGCGCCGGCGGCTGCCCATTGCGCGGCCAGTTCGACCAGGCTGCCCAGCGGGCTGGCAACCAGACGAGTGTCGATCACGCGGATGTCGGCCTGGGGAAACTCGAGCGCGGCTACAGTGGCTGAGTTGACCGTGCCGCTGACTTCGCGGGAGGGGTGGATGCAGATGATGGGCTCGCCCAGCGGTACCAGGCGGCGGAATTCTTCGGTGAACAGCCCCGGAGGCGGGGCGGCAGTCTTGGGCAAGATGGGTGAAGTCCTCAGCCGTTTCATAAAAGTGGGGATGTCCATCTGGGAGCCCTCAAAATAGGACTCCTCCCCGAAATTGATGATTTGCGGAATAACTGGGATGCCGTACTTGCTGGCTATTTCCTGAGAGATGCAGGATGTCGTGTCAGTGATGATCTTAACCATAGATGACTCCTTTGTAGATGGACCCGCCGGGATGGTGATGCGTACAATTATACCCTAAGTTAAATGCCAGATTAAAAACGGAATCCCCTGGGCGATATGCTTTACCCAGGGGATCAAAGGAGAAGTATCTTCTGAATCTATACCAGGGAGAGGGGGAACAGCTGGGTCAGACTAAACCAATCGGTGCCAAAGATCGTGGAGCAGACCAGGGCCAGGAAAATCAGCAGCAAGATGATCCCGCAGCCGATCCCGCTGCACGAGCAGCCTTTGCCGAAGCCGAAGTTATCCTGCAGCCAGTCGAACAGCCAGCCAAGGGCAAAGAGCTTCAAAATACCTACCAGACAACCAGGTCGATCATCCATAGTTAACCTCCGGGCACATCATATTCTTATCTGCAATCTTCAGTATATCATACGCACAAGCGCGTTTTTGGTCGCGCAAGCTTATCTCATTCTGGCAGGATTGGCAGCTTACGCCCTGCCCGGATGAACAGGGGCAGGCGCTCCAGGGGGGCGGGAGTGTGTGTCCAGGTTCCGCCGGAATGCTGCTCTCCAGTATAGGCGTCTGTCCAATCCGTCCCGGCGGGCAGATAGACCATGCGCTCGCGCTGGCCTTCGTAAAGCACGGGGGCTACCAGCAGGTCTGGGCCGAACATAAACTGGTCTTCGATGGCGGCGCAGGCGGGGTCGTGGGGAAAATCGAAGAAGAGCGGGCGCATGGGTGGGATGCCCTTCAAAGAGGCAGCCTGCATCTGCTCCAGGATATAGGGCTTCATGCGCTGGCGCAGGAAGAGCAGCTCCCGGATGATGGCATAGGCTCTCTCGCCGAAAGACCAGGGCTCGTTGGGTGCGCCAGTCCACAGCGCACCGGGCGAGCGGTAGCCGTGCAGGCGGAAGATCGGGCAGAACACGCCGTACTGGAACCAGCGCACGATCAGCTCCTGGAAATAGGGCGTGCAAGGGTCGCCGCCGTGGAAACCACCAATGTCGGTGGTCCACCAGGGGATGCCGCTCAGGCCAATATTCAGGCCCGCTGGCAGCTGGGCGCGCAGGGCTTCGAAGGTGGAGGGGATATCGCCCGACCAGACAGCCGCCCCGTAGCGCTGGCTGCCCGCCCAGGCAGAACGGCCCAGGGTGATGATCTCCTGCTCTCCCTCGGAGCGTAAACCATCATAGAAAGCCTTCTGATGCAGCTGGGGATATAGATTACCTACCTCCATCCCACTGCCGAGGTAAAATCGCAGGTGGTCATAATCGGTGGGGTAAAATTCAGGCTCGTTGGCGTCCAGCCAGAACATCTTGACGCCGTGCTGGTAGTAGCCCTGGCGGATTTTCTCCCAGATGAACTGGCGCGCCCCAGGATGCATGGCGTCGTACAGGTGCAGGTAGACCGGCCCGGAGGGTTTGGTGTCGATCATCAGGGAGGTGGCTGCCACACCGCGTTCCGTGCGCACCAGGCAGCCTTTCTTCAGCAGAGCCTCAAAGCTTGGGCTGTTGGCGTTGACGGTGGGCCAGACAGAAACCATGGTCTTGACCCCCATCGCTTCCAGCTCCTGCACCATGCCCGCTGGATCGGGCCACCGGTCCGGGTCAAACTGCCAGTCGCCCATCATGGTCCAGTGCCCACCGTCGATGACGATCACATCCAGGGGCAGGCCGCGCTGCTGGAACTCCCGGGCGACATCGAGCAGCTCCTGCTGGCTGGCGTAGCGCAGCTTGCACTGCCAGAACCCCGCCGCCCAGGCGGGCAGAGCCGGGCTGTGCCCGCTGGCGTCGGCGTAATGCTCCAGGATTTCGGCCAGAGTATCGCCGCAGGTGATCCAAAAATCCACCTGCCGGGCGGCTTTGGCGACCCAGCGGGTGCGGTTCACGCCCAGCTCGACCCGGCCCACGGCGGGATTATGCCAGAGAAAGCCATAGCCCATGCTGGAGAGCAGGAAGGGGATAGAGACTTCGGTGTTGCGCTGGGAGAGCTCAATGACGCAGCCTTTTTGATCCAGCAAGCCGTGCTGGTGCTGGCCTAATCCGTAAAACCTCTCGCCGGGTTGGGCGGCAAAGTTGACCTCGATGCGAAACAGGTCGCCGGGCAATGATTTGAACTGGCGCGCGGAGACGTGCGGGTTATCCGGCAGGGGCGGGGGCGGCTCTGCCAGCAGGATGCGCCCACTGAGGGCGTGAACAAAGGTCAGGCCTCCATCGGCTGACAGGATCAGGCGGATTTTGCCGTTGGTGAGGGTCGCGTTTGAATCCTGGATCTCGATTTTTGGAGAGGCAGGTTCTGGCGGCAGCAGGCACCAATCGTGATCGAGCACCTGGGACCCTCGAGTGGCGCGCACTCGCAAGCTGTCCTTGCCCCAGGGCTGGATCACCAGCGTCTCGTATCCTGACCGCCAGATCAGGTTTTTCTTACTGATGGTGATGTTAGAAGGTTTTGGTTTGCTCATAATTTTCCTGGTTCCCGGCGGAGCCGGAAGATAATGTTTTGTCGGCTGGTTAAAGCTCGACCCTTTCATCTGTCAGGCCGCGCGCTTCTACCAGCGCCTGGTCGCGGATATCAATCGGAAAGCGCCCGTGGAGCGGGCTGAAGCGCGCCCCCAGGGCCGAGGCTGACCAGAAAAGGCGGGACAGCGGGCGCATGAAGTTGCTCAGCTCGGCGGCCTGCTTCAGCTCTGCCAGGGTGTCGTCATCCCAGCCGCCAAACAGTCCATAGAAGAAGGCGTACAGGGGGTAAGAGATCAGTATGCCAATCAAAAAGATCAGCACGCTGGTAATCTGGTCGCCGCGCCAGATATAGCCGGTAACCCAGCGCAGCACCAGGAAATGCGCCCCACCAGCCAGCAGGGGCGCGCCCAGCGACTGCCAGAAATAAAAACGCTGGGGAAAGCACAGCTTGTGGTTGAGGATATAGGCGACGATGTTCTTGGTAAACAAGCCGACGAAGTAGGCGATGATCAGGGCATTGATCTGGTAACGTTCGACCAGCAGGAAGGCCAGGAGGATGCGAATAGCCTGCTCGCCAGCGACCAGCCCGGCTTTCATGTAAGGCCGGTTAGCGCCCAGCTGCACCGTGTCGCCTACCCAGGAAGGATACTGGATGGCGCCCCAGATGATCAGCGGGACGGAATAAGCCGCGGCGCGCACGAACTCTGGCCCACTGGCGCCCAGGATAAAGCGGTCTGCCACTGCCAGCAGGACAGCAGCGACGAAGGCGCTGATCAACCCGCCCCATTTATACGCCATGACAGAATAGTACTGGCTGAGCGCCCGGCGGGTATTGGAAATCGATTCGGAAATGGAGGGCATCAGGTTCTGAAACAGGGTTTGCAGCACGTTGAAAGCGTAGATGAAGTTCTGCGCCAATCCCCAGTTGCCCCAGATTTCGGTATAGTTAACCAGGCGAGTCTGGGTGATCAGAATTTCCATCGCCTGCCCGATTGCCCAGGCGAAGGAGCCCAGCATTTCGAATACGCCGAAGCGGAAGGCGTTCTTGACCGCGGCCCAATCGAAGTGGGCCAGGAAGAGCAGGCGGGCGTTGTAGCCCAGCCGTTTATACAGCCACAGGCCGAGAAAGAAAGTCAGCGCTTCGGCGGCGTAAGCCGCCAGACCCAGCCCCAGCAAGCCGCCTGTCGCCCCGCCGAAGATGGGGTGGGCTTTGCCCCACAGCACCATCAAAGAGACGATGACAGGTTGAACGATGATTGGAAAGATCAGCGCCAGACCCAGATCGAGCATCTGGGCATAGTCGAAGCGCTGCCAGGCCATCAAGCCGTTGCGCATCACCTGGTAGAAACCGGGCACCTGGATGAAGGTGTGGATGATGATCGACCAGGTGTAGATGGCATAGGCCGTGCGCGGCAGCATAAAACCAGCCAGGGCCACCACCAGAGCCACCTGAATTGCCCCGGAGAGCGCCTGCCACCAGACGAATATCTGGCCATATTGGATGGCTTTGCGCGGATCGTGGACGCGGTATTCGGCGAAGAATTTGATAAAGGCGGCGCTGGTGCCCATATCCAGGAACAGCCAGAGGAAATTGAAGAACTGCACCACCCGCCCCCAGATGCCCAGCGCCTGGGCGGAGGGCAGGATATAGACCGGCAGAATCAGGTTCTGGTAGACGATCAGTGGGATAAAGAGCACCAGGCCGAGCATTAAAGCCAGCATAAAACCGCCCAGGGCGCGATGGAAGCCGATGTTGTTCCAGTGGGTCTGCTCCTGGCGGGTTTCGAACTCCTGGCGGTTGGCGACGATCTCATCCAGCAGACCTGGGTTGGCCAGGCTGAAGCGCCGGATGAAGAAAAACACCACGGTGGACAGGCTCAGCAGCCCGGCCAGCAGCAGGATCAGCAACAGGCGATCGTTGGCATGCGGCACGGGCGAGCCGGGATAATCCGCAAAGGAAAGCGGCTCATGGCCTGCCAGGCGGTCGACCAGGTGGTACACAAAGTAATTGAAATAAGCCCACTCCTGAAACTGGGGGTTATACTCACCCAGGAAGGGGGTGAAAATATAGGCCTCCCCCTCCCCAACTTCCATTTTGATCAGGATATGAGCGCCATCCTCGAACCCGACCACAACAGGCGTCAGGCTGGAGATGGGGGTGAGGATATCCAGGCGTTCGCGCACCTGTGGGGCGCTGTTCCATACCACCTGTGTGAGCAGTGGGTCATCCAGGCCTTTTATCCCCACCAGGCTCAGTGGAGCTTCCAGGGGCTTTGTCTCCGCCGGCAGGCCCAGCAAATCCAGCAAATCCTGAGCGGTGGTCTGTGGGCTGCAGAACAGCGCCAGACCTGCCCCGGCCTGGACTCGACTGCGGATGGCGGCCGGATCGGGAATGGTTCCGTTCAAGATAATTACCTGGGCCTGGTCAAGATCGCCCCCAGGAACAAAGCCGCTGTTCAGGCGGATGGCGGTATAAAGGCTGTCCTGTGCTCCGGCGTAATAGACGCGCACCAGCTCGGCTGGCTGGGCTGGTTGAGCTGCATGACTCTCTTGGTTGAAGACGGCATAAGCGCTGGCTGGCAGAGCCAGCAGCAGAAGGATGATCAGGAGAACAAGGGCGGTTTTTTTAATCATCATTCGACTTGACCTCCAGAAATCGGTTTCGTCTTTTTATTTGCCTTCAGCCCGTTCTGGGCGCACCAGGGTGATGATCATGCCCAGCACAGCGATGCCCGCGGCCACCAGAAAGCTGGCCTGAGTGGCATGAGCCAGACTGGCAGCTGAGGATGTCCCCTGCTGGCTCAGCAGGGTGGTGAATATGGCTCCGGAAAAACCGATGCCCAGCACCATGCCGACATTGCGGGCGGTCGCCATGATCCCGGCAGCGATGCCCTGCCGGTTCTTAGGAGCCGAGCCCATCAAGGCGCTGTTGTTTGGGGAAATAAACATGCCGATGCCCAAACCGGCCACCCCCAGCGCCTGGGCAATCTGCCAGATCTGTGAGGATTGGTTCAGCTTTGACAGCAGCAGAAGACCCAGCGCCAGGCAGATCATGCCTGCTGCGGTCAGCAGGCGGGTGCCAAAGCGATCCGAGAGCGTGCCGCTAATGGGCGCCACGACTGCCATGACAATGGGCATGGCGGTCAGGATGCCTCCAGCGGCGGCTGCGCTCAGATTTTTCCCCTGAATCAGGTAGAAAGGCATCAGGAACATGATGGTGTAGACGCAGATGTAGTTCAGCACGGCGCTAAACGTAGAGGCGCTGAACAGCCTGAATTTAAACAGCCCCAAATCCAGCACGGGATATGCAGTGGAGCGTTCGATGCGGATGAAAATAGTGAACAATAAGAGGGAACCTGCCAGCAGGCTCAGGATGAGCGGCGAGGTCCAACCCAGGGCATGGCCCTGGTTGAGGCCCAGCAGCAGCGCCACCAGCCCGGCGACGAACAGAGCCGCGCCGGCGAGGTCGAAATGCTCGCTGATTTTTTCGGGCCGGTCAGCCTGGATAAAGCGATAGCTGAGGGCGAAAGCCAATAATCCCACGGGCATGTTGATATAGAAGACCGCTCGCCAGCCCAGCGCGTCGGTAAGCCAGCCGCCCAGGGAAGGTCCTACTGTCAGGCCAAGGTAGGTCATGGTGGCCTGCAAGCCCAATGCCTGCCCGCGCTGGCTGGCAGGGAAACTCTTGGTCAGGATGGCTGGGGAATTGGCAGACAGCATGGCTGCACCTACGGCCTGGATGGAGCGAAACAGCACTAACATGGTGACAGATGGCGCCAGCCCACACAGGGCAGAGCTTAGGATGAAGATGGCAAATCCCAGCAGATAGACCATCTTGTGGCCCTGCATATCCCCCAGCCTGCCGAAGCTGAGCAGCAGCCCGCTGAGCACCAGCAGGTACACAGTAATCACCCATTCCACCGCAGCCACCTGGCTTGCAAAGCTGGCATTGATCACCGGCAGGATGGTGTTGACCACGCTGCCATCCAGGGCGGACATGAAGGTGCCAATCCCAATCGCCAGCAGCACCCACCATTTATCTGCGAACCCGGATTGATCTCGGGCCTGGGATTTCGATGGGTTGGTGCGGCGTTCCAGGGGCGGGTTGGGTTCCATGAACGGCGGCGAGGCTATGACAGGATCAGTTTTTCAGAGATGCTCACCCCCCGGTGAATTCGGCTGATGATATCAGCCAGGGTGGGGGCAACGGATAGCACTTCAATCTTGGGATGCTGTTTTTCGGGCGGCAGAGGCAAGGTGTTGGTGGTGACCAGTTTTTCGATGCGCTCATCCCGATCCAGGATTTCCAGAGCGCTGGGGAGTAAGACAGGGTGGGTGATGGCAAAATATGCTTTTCCGACTGCCCCCCGATCATAGAGGGCATCGATCTGTTTAAGCACACTGCCGCCTGCCATCAGGTCATCGATGACGATGGGGCGGTGGCCGGTGATATCGCCGACCACATGGGTGGTCTCGACGCTGCTGAAGCCGGTGCGGCGTTTGTGCATCACCACCAGCGGCAGGTTCAGCCGTTCCGCATAACGGCCAGCCATGCCCGCCCGGCCCACATCCGGACTGACGATGGCAGAATTGGCGAACTCAGGCTTGTGGAAATATTCTGACAGGAGGGGAATGGCAGACAGGGGGTCTACCGGGATATTGAAGAAGCCTTGGGTGGCGCGGTTGTGAATATCTACATAGATCACGCGCGCCGCGCCCATGGTTTCAATCAGGTTGGCGACCACACGGGCGCTGATCGCCTCGCGTCCACGCGCCATGCGATCCTGGCGGGCATATGGGAAATAAGGGATCACCGCGCTGATCGAGTGGGCGCTGGCGCGCCGGAAGGCGTCCAGATAGAGCAGGGTTTCCATCAGGTTGTCATTCACCGGCACCGAGCAAGGCTGCACGAAGAAGATATCATGGCCGCGCACCACTTCCTCGATGAGCACATGGATTTCGCTGTCCGCCAGACGCAAGGTGGTTGATTTGCCCACCGCAGTGCCCAGGATGGCGGCGATTTCGCTGGCCAGCGCAGGGTGAGCCGAACCGGAAAAAATTTGTAATGGATAGCCGTGTGGGTTGTCAGACATACATCTCCTGCCATACGTAAATTCTATTCACTGGAGTTGGTGACGCGCAAAGCGTGTCTGGATTATACTCCCAGTAGAAGGCGATCAGCCCGCGGTGGGTGAGATGATTTTCAACGAATCGAGGCGATGAACTGGTCAATCATCGCTTGATCCCAATTATCCACCGAGCCCATGACCATCAAGAGGACGGGGCCATTCTGGCCATTAAACATCCCCAGCAGATTGCGCATGGTTTTGCCAGATGAGTCGGCGCCCTCGCTCTGAGTCAACGTTACTTCCTGCCCGCGAATGGTGACCGGCATGGAGCCGACCACTTTCCACTGCACCCCGGCGGAAGAATACTGCTGCTGCATAACCTCTTTCATCTGGTTTTCAAACTCTTCCTGGTTAATCGTGCCCAGGGCGTTGAATCGTGCCAGCATGAAGATGGGCTGCTCCGTTTCATTATCAACCGCCAGGAATATGGCCTGGTAGACCCCAAGGAAATCCATCCCCACCTGCTTATAACCAGAAGGCAGGTCGTACTCGGCCATCCCGGAGGCAATCTCAGCGACTTTGGCCGGATCATCAACGACGGCATTGCTGATCATGCTGCCGGCCGAACGCAGCAGCAGGAAGCCTACCAGGCAGGCGCACAAACACCCAACCACCAGCACGCCGATTACAGCCAGAAAGATTTTCATTTCGCGACTCATAGGTGCACTCCTTTCGTATCGCTCACATTTTTACAGCCCCATCTCATCCCAATTTATCCTGGGCTCAGTTTGAGGATAAAGCAGGCGCCAGCTTCGACTTGATTTCGTTCGAACAACATGCGGTGGTATTTCGCGCTGAACCAGTCTTGAATCTGGTTATCATAGAATGGGCTGGTGGGATTGCCCGACTGCCCTGGGGAGAGCAGGCCGAGGGAATTGGATAAGTCTCCCAAATCAACGATCATGCGGAAGGGCGGGCCGACAACTTGCTCGGTATTCAAATCGAAAGAACTGCTGCCGGTAGCCCAGACGGTGTTGGAATCGCCGCCTAACGGGAAGGGCCCGCGGTTGAACAGGCGCTGCAGCGGCTCCATGCCCGCCGATAGGACATGCTTGAAGCTGAGTGTATGCAGCTTACCCCAGCCCCAGGCTTCCATGTCGGGGCCAAGCAGGCTGGTCAGTTCTTCCACAGTTTCAATCAGCGCCTGAGTAATCACAGCAGCGCGCCCGCTGATATTGTCCAGGTCGAACCAGGCAGGATCAGACTCCTGGGGAGGTGTTTCGCCGCCTAAAATCCTGGTCAGCCAGGCCAGCCAGCGGGCGCCGAATAGGCTGCCTTCCGCCAGGACGGGGGTGGGACCTTTGCCCATCACCCGCAGCGCAAGGTCTTCGTCGCCTAATTTATGCCTCAAGATCAGGGCGGCCAGCTTGCGGATCAGCACCTGGTAGAGCGCCGCGGCTGGCCCATCTGGAGAGAGCGTGCCGTCCCAGGCCTGGAGGTGTTTCAAGGCGGCTTTCACCCGGGGAGCCAGGCTTTGCTCGGCGAGATTGGCGCTGCGCAGGGCTGCGGAGACTGCCCGCGCGGACGACGAGAGCAGATCGAAGTGCATCTTCTTAATATACGGGATATCCAGCTTGTCCTGCGACTGGATCAGTTCGACAATTCGCTCGGCGCGGTCGCCCGAGATTGGTTCCAGGATGATGGGGGCAGGATAATCGGGGCTGATCACCCGGTTGTTGGCTGTGGCGATGAAGCCCTGGGGAGGGTTGTAGAGATGAGGCAGCTGTTCGAAGGGCACATAGCCCAGCCATTCGTACTCATCTGTCCAGCCCGGCACAGGCAGACTCCCATCCCCCTTGGCCCGGATGGGCACTTTGCCGGGGAAGGTATAGGCGATATTCCCGCCGGTATCGGCGTAGACAGTGTTCTGGATCGGGGCGGTCCAATCTCTCAACGCCTGGTGAAATTCCAGACAATCCCTGGCCCGAAACATCTTGGGCAGGCCGCGGAACATGGTATCGGGTTCGAGCGAAGTCCAGCGCAGGGCCAGGTTTTGTTCACCGATAAAATCTGGCGCCATCACGTTGATGATGGGGCCGTGGCGGGTGATGACGACCTCTTCGACCACCTCGCCTTCGCCTTTGACCTGGATCTTCTCGTGCAGCACTCGCGCTGGCTCCCAGTGATCCTGGTATTCCACCTCGACTTTGCCCTCTGGTATGCGGCGCAGATGTTCCATGTACAGGTCTTGAACATCCGGGAAGCCGTTGGTAAATCCCCAGGCTACATGCCCATTATGCCCGGCGATGATCCCAGGCAAACCGGGGAACATGACCCCGTAGAGGGCGAACTCATCACAGACCAGGTGGTTCTCATACCAGATCGAGGGCAGTCCCATCATCAGGTGCATATCATTCGCCAGCAGGGGCATGCCCGTACTGGTACGCGAACCATGCAGCACCCAGTTGTTGCTGCCCAACCCTTCGTAAGGGGAAGGCCCGCTGAAGGGGCGGGCGGCTTTGGCGCGCTGCAAGGCGCTATCGCCAATATAGCTGTAATCGCTGTCCGGCGGAACGACGAAGGGCCACCTTTCCAGGTGAAACGGCTCCAGCTCGGCGGTCAGCTCGGAGCCCAACCTTTCGATCACCCTGGCGCGCAGGATCTCCATCTCCCAGTTCACCGACAGGGTCCAGGACATCATCTTGATCCAGGCCAGGCTGTCCGCCAGGATCCAGGGCTCTGGCCGATAGCGCAGCAAGGCGAACTCGACCGGCAGCGGGCCGCGCGACATGCAGGCGTTGATACCGTCGGCGTAGGCTTGCAGCAAGCAACGGGTTTCATCGTCCAGCAGCCTGACTTCGTATTCCGCCACGCGGCGCATAGTCAAGGTGCGCATCCAGCGGTCCAGGGGCAGGGTAACTTTACCCAGAATCTCGGAGAGACGCCCAGCGACCAGCCGCCGGTTGAACTCCATCTGCCACAGGCGATCCTGGGCGTGGATGAAGCCCTGGGCATAGAAGAGATCGCCGGCGCTTTTCGCATAGATGTGGGGGATGCCCAGTCCATCGCGCAGGATTTCGACCTGTTCGTTCAGACCGGGCAGCTTCTTGATCTCCCCATCGAGGCGAGGTAAGCGGGTCTGAGCTAAAAGCCCCAGGGCAGAGGCAATCAGGGAAGGCAAAAGACCAGACATGACATTCTCTCCTTTACTTACCAACAGCCTGAATTCTAAGAAAGTGCAAGATTGACGAGGTGGATTATCTTGAACTCTTGGTTAATCTTGCCTCTCAGGTAATGTAATCCCGGATGATTTCTATCATCTTATTGTAATCTACTTGGGCAAAGTCGCTGGTATCCACTTCGATCAGGGCGCCGCCCAAATCCATGAAGTAGCGCTCGCGTCCCAGGTTGGCTGCTGATAATTCTGGATACAGGCTTTGATCGTTATGTCCAGGATGGCGGGCGCTTGATTCGGCGCGAGCCTGGTATCTCTGCACTAAAACATCCCTTGCCGCCAGGCATAATATCACCAGGGTATTGGCATGATAGCGGGTCTTTAGGTCGATGAAGGCTGGTGCAGCCAGGCTGGCTTCGAAGTTGCTCTCCACGACCAGGGACTGCCCGGCTTTCAGCAGAGTTTCGGCTACATGGAACAGGATGGCGATGCTGGCGCGCCCAAGCTGGCGAGACCAGGGGCGGTCCTGCCAGCCCAGCACATCGAACAGGATTTCCTTGAAACCGTCTTTATAAATCAGTGGGATTGAAAACTCTTGCGCCAGAAGTTTGCCCAGGCTGGTCTTGCCTGCCCCAGGAGGGCCGGTGACGATGATGAGCCAGGGCAGGTCTGGTGGACGGGGCATCAGCCTTCCAGAACTTCTTTCAGCGGCTGCTCAGCTTCAAAGCCGTAGGCGGCTGCCAGCAGTTCCACCGGATGGATGGCCGGGATGCCTGTGCCGTGGGTAATCTGCCAGCGGCAGGTTTCGCTGTCGCAGATGGCCAGAGGTGTGCGGAAATCGCGCACCGATTGGCGGATGAAATCGAACAGTTCGGAGCCAACCTGCATGGCGATGTCATACTTCTCGGATTTGTACCCGTAGGTGCCGGCAATCCCGCAGCAGGCGGCCTGGCTTTCGACCACCTGCAGCTCCGGGATCAATTCGAGCACTTCCACCCCGGGGCGACCCAGGCGGTGGGCGCGGTACTGGCAGGGCACGTGGTAGGGCAGTTTTAACGGGATGGGCTTGAGATCCAAATTCAGCGAGCCTTCATCTAGCAGCATCAGCAGGAATTCGTTGAAGTCGAAGGTCATCTGCGCCACCAGAAGGGTATCTTCATCGTGCATGTCCAGCAGCTCGGGAGCTTCTTCTTTCAGGGTCAGGGTGCAGCTGGTGGAGGTACCCACGATCGGGATGCCCTGGCGGGCGTATTCGACCAGGTGGCGGACGTTATTGGTATGGTAGCGGCGCGCGGCGGGGAACTCGCCATTGGACAGCAGGGGCAGACCGCAGCAGTTTTGAGGCGGGATGATCACTTCACAGCCGTTCTGCTCCAGCACCCGCACAGCGGCGCGCCCCACGCGCGGCTCGTAATATTGGGTCGAGCAGCCGTGGAAATAGACCACCTGACGGCGCGGCCCGCCGTTATCTGCCCATACCGGGCGGTGTTTTCTGAACCAGGTGGTGAATTTTTGCCCGGAAAAGCGCGGCAAGGGCGCCTCCTGGTGGATTAAGAGCGTCTTCTCCACCGCCCAGCGGGCGGGTTTGAAGTTAAACACAAAATTAGCCAAAGGAGCGATGGGCTGGGCCACTTTGCCGAGCAGTTCGGCCCGCGCCACCAGGTTATTGCGCAGGCGCTTGATCAGCGGCACTTTACCCTGCTGCACCAGCGCGGCACGCGCTCTGGCGTTCATCTCGGCTATTTTTACGCCGGTTGGGCAGATCATATTGCACACCCGGCAGCCGCTGCAGTAATCTACGGAGGCGTCGGGGGTGGGCTGATCGAACTGGCGGAAGCGGCTGGCTTGAGGGCCTTCGTACTTCGGCCCGGGGAAGAGATCCGTCACGGCCGAGACCGGGCAGCCAGTGGTGCAGATGTTGCACTTGATGCATTGATCGAGGGTGAGCTCAACGGGGTGGTGGGGTGTATTCATGGTTTCAGGGCCGTTCCGTTCCAGCAAATTTTTTCCCGACCAGGTAGCCGGTCGCCAGGGCAATCCCGTCGAAGGAGCGCTCGCCCAGGGCGTCGGCGCCTGCCAGGCCTGTCCCGGCGGCATAGACGTTCTGGTAGCAAACCGTTCCGTCTGGGCTGACGGGCTGGAAATCCTGGTTGACGCTGATTCCAGCGGTGAAAATCGGGTGGGGGACAGGGGCCAGGAACTGGCGCTGCAGCCATTCGTGGCGGTCGGCGGGCGCCTGGATGGGCAGATCGCAGGCGACTTCCTGCAGATGGCCTTCATAATGGGCGACCAATCCGCCGCCCAGGATGCCACCGGTTGCCAGCACGTACTGCTCCGCCCGGTGAGCTTTGCGGCGAGAAGCCGCCTCCGTCCACACAACAGCAAGGCTGCCCTCTTCGCCGGGGTCGCTGCCGATTACCTGCATGCCATCATAGACATGCCCGCCAGCCGCCTCGATGGCAGAGACCAGCAGGTTGTGCAGGCGCATGCCCGGGATGGAGGGCGGCAGGGTGGGGATTTCGAAAACAGGCAAGCCGATCTGCTCCCGCAAATTTTGCAGCGTCTCCAGGGGGCGGCGCAGCCCCAGCACAGCTGGAAAGCCCACCCGCTCAGCCTTGGAGGCGGTTTCGCCGCCCAGACTGGCCTGCAGCGCCCGGGCGACTTCACCCTGAAATTGAGCGGTCTCAAATAAATCTGCCAGCACCCGGCCAGTGACAAACCGACGTTCCTTGAGAGCGGGCAGATCCAGGGACAAACCCAGGGCCGCAACACCTTGCAGAGCCAGGTTGGCAGCGATCAGCTCAGGATAAAAGTCGGGGAAGCCTTCAAAGCCAACGATCAGCATGGAGTCTTTCCGGTGCAGGTCGCCGGAGATCATGCTTTCGGGCGCCAGGCAGGTGGGACGAGCGACGCCTAAGGCCGAGGGCAGCAGCCAGTTCCTGGACAGGTCGCCGTAGAGCGGATAGCCAGCCTGGGCGCACAATTCCTGGAAAGCCTGCAGAGCTTCCTGGATATGCTGAATTCCGCACAGGGTATAGGGATGGTCGGGATGGGTAGAGGCCAGGTTTTGCAGGGATTCGATCGGAGATTCGACCGGGCGATTCCCCTGCCCGGGCTCATAGCCCAGGATATCAATGCAACCACTGTGCCAGTAGAGCGCACCGCGGCCTTTGGCGATCACCCGGGTGCGCCGGCCGGCTTTGGCTGCCTGCCAGGCGGCGGTCAGGCCAGACAGCCCGGCGCCGATCACCAGCAGATCGGCGCGTGGATGGGAGAATGATGGCGGGGTGAACTGCTGCGAGGGGGATATTTGCTCAGCAGGAACGCACGTCTCGACAGGGCGTTCTTCGTCTGAGTACGGTGGTTCGTACAGCTGTGGGCTGATGGGCGTGGAGGTAGGCCCTGGTAGGTGATCGGCATTCAGCAGGCTGAGGTAAATCAGCTCGTCCAGGCGTTCCTGGCGCAGCTGCTGACCCCATAAAATCGGCAGCAGGCCTTTCCAGCGCTCTTGCAGGAAGTCGCGCAGGGCGGCGTTGGTCTCCTGCACGGGCGGGTTGCGCAGCTTGTGCAGCATTCCGGCGACCCGGTAGGTGCAGAAACCGCCCTGGCAAGGGCCCATGCCCAGGCGCACATCCCGGCGCACATCGTCAATGGATTGGGCATTGCCGTCCACAATGGCGCGGGCGACATCCTGATAGGTCGCCAGCTCGCACTCGCAGACTAACTGCCCATAGGTTTGCGCTTCTTCAACCTGAGCCAGGCGCATGCCCAGGTAGTGTCCGGCGTGTTGTGCGGACCTGGGCAGCTCCTCCAGGTGGGTGCGGCAGGGGCGCTGCACACCCAGCTTTTGGCAGGCCAGGTCAACGGTCGCTTCAGCCATTTTGCGGTAGGTGGTCCATTTGCCGCTGGTGATGGTGATCAGACCGGAAAACCCATGGCGCTGTTCGTGGTCGATCAGCACGTAGGCGCGGGTCACATCGCGCGTATCTTGCACGTTTTCTTCTTGATAAAGCGGGCGTACGCCAGCCCAGGCGCGCAGCATGCGCATCTCTTTGAACCCTGGCACCAGCTTTTCGCCTTCTTCCAGCATGAGATGGATCTCCCAGGGCTCGATGCTGAAGCGATCCGGATCGCTGACCTTGACATCTGTGGTGCCGATGATCGAGACGGTGTGGGCCGGGACCAGAATATCGCCATCGGAGGGTATTTTGCAGCGGTTGATCACGGTATTGACCAGACGATGGTTCATCGCCACCATGACGCCCTTGCCAGGGATCACGCTGACCAGCGCGCCCGCCAGGGCGGCGATCTGTCCGGCCCAGGCGCCAGAGGCATTAATCACCAGATCCGCCAGGATTTCGACCTGCTCGTTTTGCACCAGATCAAGGCAGCGAGCGCCGTGGATGCGATCCCCCTGGCGCAGCAGTTCGACCGCCTGGTGATAATGCAGCGATTCGGCGCCATACTGGCGAGCGGATTCGGCGTTGGCGTCTGCCGCCAGGAATGAATCGGCGGAAGCATCGGGGACACGGAAGCAGCGCGTGATGCGCGGGTTGAGCAGGGGCTCTTCCCGCAGCATCTGACTGACTGGGATTTCTTCCACCGGTATGCCAGCTGTCTGGCAGCCGGCGATGAAGCGGGCGGCGTAACCTGGGTCATCCCAGGGGGTGATCACAAAGAAACCACCAGTATCTTCGATGCAGTGCGGCATGATGCGGCGCAGCACATAGTTTTCCTCGATGCATTCACGCGCGGCCTGAGGGTCTTTGATGACGTAACGCCCGCCGCTGTGCAGCAGCCCGTGATAGCGCCCGGTGGTGCCATGCGCCAGGTCGCCTTTTTCGACCAGGAGGGCTTTGAAGCCGCGCATGGCCAGGTCACGCAGCACGCCGGTGCCGGTACCTCCGCCGCCAAT
>JAFGQI010000011.1 GCA_016935755.1 Anaerolineales bacterium | reverse complement strand
TCCCAGGCTTGCAGCGCCCAATCGTCCCACGCGCCGAAGAACGGACTGCCTTGCTCAAAGAACTCTCCCCCCTCCGCATCCACCGTCACCGAGCGCGGCAGCAGCAGCCAGTATTTACCTGCCGCCAGCGACTGGTTCCAGCGCACCGCTGCCCCATCCGGGTAGCGAAAGATGACCAACGGCGGTTGGTCCGCAGTAGGCTGCAGGTGCAACCGCCAGGCGCGCAGCACCTCCAGATCCTCCGGCGCGCTCCCGGTCTCTGTCCGGCGCGTAAAGCGCACCTCAATCTCGTGCGCCGGTTCATCCAGGGGAAGGGAATCCCCCTCCGTCAGCACATCATAGCCCTGATGGTGCACGGGTACGCGCCGGTCGACCCAGGTGAGCGGCTTGGCTTTACCTTCCGCATCGCACAGGCGCAGGCTCACCTGCCACAGGTAATCGCCTGCGCCCAGCTTCAGCGCTTCCAGCGGCTGTGAGGGCAGCTCCAGCGTGAAGCCTGGCGTGTATGGATCGAGCATCAGCAGCGGCGGCCGCAGCCGCTTGCCGGTCCCGCTGGCCGGAATTTCATCCAAGAATTTGCGATAGCCGCGCAGCACATAAGGAGGCAGGCCTGCCTCTACCGGCGTTGGCAATTCGCCCGTCTGCTGGGTTGCGAGCGCCATCAGGCGGCAGCGCTCCAGGAAATCGCACGCCGCATCGATCCCGTATTCCAGGAAGCGCGCGATGGGCTTATCCACCATAGGGTAGCTCGCCAGATGTTCCAATGCCTTGGGAACGTATTCCTTCCCATTTAGCCCTTGCAGCTCTGGTTTGTTGAGCCATGGCTGGATCACATACTGAAAATAATCCCCCAGCGATTTTTCCGGGATGCCGCCGTGCGCCAGGATCGGCGCCAGGAAGCGGTGTCCCTGGATCTCATGAAAATCAGGCAGGCGATATTCGCCCAGGGCTGCCAGAAAGATTTCCCCCCATCCTAATTGGTGCGGGCTGTTGATCCCCGTCCTCTCTCTGACCGCGCTCCAGTAATCGCCCTCGTTGTACCCATACAAGCCCATGCCCACCAGGAACATGCAGAACGAGCGCGGGAAGCGGCGCTTGAGCAGGTTGGTCGCTTCGGATTGCCCTTTGCTCAACACCAGGCGCTGGATGAACTGCCCGATCTCCTCGCATTCCAGGCTGGACAGCGGGATCTCCCCCAGCAAGTGCACGCGCTGGAAATATGGCTCGAAGTATTTTTCCCAATCTTGCAAACTTTGGCGCATCGGCCCTTCCCTATCCTAAAACAGCCGTTCCTGCCGTGGTCCTTTCTCCGCCAGCAGTTGGGCATTGTGCACATACATCAGCAGTTGCTGGTTCTCCTGCAGCACACTCTCCGGCAGGCGCTCCGCCACCTTGAGGATCGTGGTGAAGTCACGCACATCCCAGGCCTGGTGGAAGCCCGCCCGTACCGCCTCGCTACGGAAGACTTTCAGCTTGCCTTTGCCCAGGCAATATTCGGCGAACTCGCGCAACAGTGTCTTCTGCCGCAGCGCGTCCAGGTCCGCCTGGCGCTCGGGATTGGGCACGTACCAGCGCTCCTGCGCATCCTGCAGGAAGTTCTGCTCCAGGATGGTGCGCAGCTCAGGCAGCGCCTCGTGGCGCGCCTGGTGCAGCTCGCGGATGAACTTGGGCTGCAAATCCTGGTAGGTCTGCGGCCCGCCCCCGCTTTCCGGGTTCAGCTCCTGGCGCAGCCACTGCAAAGCCGATTTCTCGTCGCTGACGAAGAGCGCCAGCTGCTCCACCTTCTGCGCTCCCAGGCGGCGCTTGTCGTACTCCGCCGCCTGCGACGGGGTGAAGTACATGCCATCGCGATCCAAGAAGCGCTGCGGCAGGCCGGCGTAGAACTCCGCCGCCGAGAGCGGCACGCTCAGCCCGCGCTGGATGTGGAAGGCGACCATGCGGTCATAGAGCAGGTAGCCTTGCCGTTCCGCCAGCGTCTCCATCACCCCATCATCTAGAGCCGGGATGGGCAGTTGCTCCAGATGCTGGCGGATGAAATCCCACGCCCCCTGCACGCTGCCCCCCTCCGCCAGGAAGCGCTGCTCGAACTCGGCGCGAGGTTTGTAGGCAGAGATGATCAGATCTTGTTTGACTGCGGCAGTAGATGTAATTTGTTTAAAGGTACCTCCCTGCTTATCCAGCGTTCGCACATCGGCGATCATAAAACCGGCGCGCAAGATAGCTTCCTGAATAGCATTCCAAATAGCATTTTGTGAATTATGAAATTCAACCGTCATCCAATGACCCGGCTTTAAGAAACAAATAAAATTTACAAAACAAGACTCCATAAGAAACTGGTATTCCGGAAGTCCTTTGTGTTGCTTTACGTTCATAATGGCTTCGGTATTTGTACTTGTAATTACACCAAGCCAAACTTCCCAAAGAAAATTCAACTCCGAATACATTAAATTGCTTCCGAATGGAGGGTCAATGAAAATATAATCCACTGTATTATCAAGTATCAGTCTTCCTTCCGATGCTGATTGCGTGGAGACACAAGCTGAGCGAGAATCCAAATGCAAACTATTGAAGGCCTTATATAACCTGGATAATTTTCCTGCGAATGCGTATTGAAGAGATACTTCAGTAGTTAATGATGAAACATATAAAGTTCCACTGAGATTGCGATTTACTTGAGAGAAATGTGTAGCCCCATATCGGTTTAACTTGGTATAACCCATCGCTAAGGATTGGCAAAGAAAATATAGTATCCTCTTTTGTTTCTCATCCGCCGCCCTTATCTTCGACCAAATAGTTGATAGCAATATTAAATTCCTTGGGGTATAAAAATGATGGGTATGCGTTATTCCTGCATGTACACCAGCACGCCAAGTATCCCCCCATTCTTCACCTATTAGCATCATGGGGAAAATAGGAAATGGATATGTTGAATGACTTGTTTCTATTTTTCCCACCAAGGCTAAATCTTCTTTATCTGGGTGCTTTTCACATCGTTCTTTGCCAACAGAATAATTGATTAATACAGGTGCTTGTTTTACATGACGTGTGACTTGGCCTAAATCTGGGTCAAAGCTGGTTAGCAATGATCTCTCTGCTTTTAGTAAACCACCATCTCTTGCCGGGCTTTTCGCTAATCGAGTTCCGCAATTTGGGCACTCCCATGATTCGCGCACATTGCCTTTGACACGATCCATTGCTACATTCCAAAAAACCATTTCAGTGTTACATTGTGGGCAAGTGAGAATATCTGACCAGATCATATAATTAATCTTCCCCTTCACCCGCTTGGGATCGTCGCAGTGCGGGTGCCAGGTCTCGTACATCCAGCCGCATTCCTCTTCCACCTCTTTGATGATGCGCCGCGCCTCGCGCTCGAAGGCTTTGGCATCAACCGGGGTGTTGTAGTTATAGGCGATGAAGGTCGCCGCTGGTGAAAGGTCCACCAGCACGGCCTTGCGCGCCCCCAGGCGCGAGATCGGTTGCTCGTCCCCTGGCGAAGCAACCACATAGCCCTTCTTGTCTACCGTGTAACCCAGGCTCTCCACCGTTTTCTTATCCCCGCAGAGCTGCGCTGCTACCCCGGTCATCCCCGTCCCGCAGAAGCCGTCCAGCACGATATCGCCGGGATCGGTATAGTGCAGGATATAGCGCATGATCGCCTTGTGCGGTACCTTGGTGTGGTACGAGTGGGCATTGTAGATCGGGTCGTTCTTGCCCTCGCTCACATCCGCGGCGAACGGCTCGCGCTGGTAGCCCTCCGCCGCCTCATCCGCCGCCAGCGCCGACCCGACCGGCAATCCCATCTCCTTACGCAGCGCCGCCCGTTCCGCCTGCCACTTCTCGATGATCTCACCCAGGAAGGGATTGGGGCAGGCGGTGTAATAGGGCGGGTCCGAAAGCGCCAGGATCGCATCATCCTCCCCCAGGGGGAAGCCCTCGATCTGGCGGAAGGCGGGGTCCTTCAGGTGCAATCGCAGCCGCTCGCGATAGCGCTCCTTTTCCGCCTCCTGCTCAGGGGTGATAGTGTATTCTGCGCTCGCCTCTGCGATCAGATCAGGCTGTTGGTCGGGGTTGGGGATATATCGTTTGGTCATACTGAGAACCTCTCGATTTCGTCTTACAGCCAATCTTCCAGGGATAAGTCAACCAGGCGGGCAAAGTGCGCCTGGTTATGGGTCACCAGCGGCGCGTTCTGGGCAATGGCGATGCCTGCAATTTGCAGGTCCAGGTCGCTGAGCCGTGCGCCCTCCTGCTCCAGGTGCGCTTTGAGCCGTCCAAACTGGCGCGCCGCGCTTTCGTCGTAAGGCAGGATCACCAGCGCCGCCAGCAGCACATCCAGCCGCGCCAGGTTATCCGCTGCCCGTTGTGACTTGTGCGCTCCGTGCGCCAGCTCACCCACGCTGATCGCGGTGACTGCCAGCTCTTCGTCAGGCGCCACATGCTCCTGCAGGTCCAATCGCCCGCGCAGCAGCGCCACGCAGTG
>JAFGQI010000102.1 GCA_016935755.1 Anaerolineales bacterium | reverse complement strand
CTGGTCAACAGCGCCGCCCTCGACCCCAAGTTCGACCAGGATTCCGGGCAGACCCTGCCTGGGCAGACTCTGCCTGGGGAGAACGGCGCCTTTGAGGATTTCCCCCTGCCGGCCTGGAACCAGGCCCTGGCGGTCAATCTGACCGGCGCCTTCCTGTGCTGCCAGGCTGCGGTGCAGCCGATGCTGAAACAGGGCCAGGGGGTGATCGTCAACCTATCGTCCATATACGGCCTGGCCGGCCCAGACCAGCGCATGTACCAGCGTCCCGACCAGCCGCCGCGCTACAAACCGGTCTACTACACCGTCACCAAGACTGGAATTTTGGGGCTGACCCAATACCTGGCGACCTACTACGCCGGCAAGAATATCCGCGTCAATGCCCTTTCCCCCGGCGGGGTGTTCAACGGGCACGACGAGACCTTCGTGAGGGCCTACTCCGCCCGGGCTGTATTGGGCCGCATGGCTGAGAAGGATGAAATGAACGGCGCGCTGCTCTTCCTGGTTTCAGATGCATCTGCCTATATGACCGGCGCGAACCTGGTGGTCGACGGAGGCTGGACAGCATGGTAGATGGGGCGATTGCCATCATCCCGGCGCGCGGCGGCTCAAAGAGCATCCCGCGCAAGAACATCCGTCTTTTTGCCGGGCATCCGCTGATCGCTTACAGCATCGCCGCCGGGCTGGCTGCCGAAACCGTAGCCCGGGTGCTTGTCTCGACCGACGATGAAGAAATCGCCGCCATCTCCCGTCAGTACGGCGCTGAAACCCCCTTCCTGCGCCCACCCGAGCACTCGCAGGATAACACCCGAGATCTGCCCGTTTTCCAACACGCGCTGAACTGGTTGCAAGAAAATGAGGGCTGCCAGCCAGAGATTATTGTCCAGCTGCGCCCAACATCACCTTTCCGGCGCGTGCATCACGTTGATGAAGCTGTCTATCGCCTGCTCGAGAATCCACTGGCCGACTCGGTGCGCACCGTTTGCGCCCCCTTCCAAAACCCGTATAAGATGTGGCGCATTGGGGAGAACGGATTCATGCGCCCGCTCCTGAAAACCGAGTTTTCCGAACCTTATAACATGCCTCGCCAGGCTCTACCCGAGGTCTACTGGCAAACTGGCTATGTGGATGCCGCCTGGTCACACACCATCCTGGAGAAAAACTCCATGACGGGCGACACCATCTTACCCCTGATTATCGACCCAAGCGAGTGGATCGATATCGACTCGCCGGATGACTGGCGGCGGGCAGAGCGCCTGCTGCTGGATGGCGAAATTACCCTCTCGGATTTAGGCTTTCAATTATGAAAAATACTGCTCCTGTGATCAAAATTGGCGATCGCCTGATTGGCGACGACCACCCCACTTACATCATCGCCGAAATCGGCGTCAACCATAATGGCATCCTGGCTCTGGCCCTGGAATTGATCGACGTTGCCGTAGATTGCGGCGTAGACGCGGTCAAATTCCAGAAACGCAAGCTGGACAAACTCTATGGGAAGAAATATCTGGATAATGCCAATGCTGGCGAGAAGACCCTGCGTTATATGCTGCCCATCCTGCAGCAGGTTGAGCTTTCAAACGAAGCCTATTATGAGCTGGTGGCTTACTGCAAGAAGAAAGGCGTCACCTTCTTATGTTCGGCCTTTGACACCGACAGCGCCGACTTCCTGGATACGCTGGGGGTGCCAGCCTATAAAGTTGCCTCCGCTGACCTGACCAACCTGCCTTTGCTGGATCATCTGGTGCAGAAAGGCAAACCATTGATCCTCTCGACCGGCATGTCGCGCATGGAAGAAGTGGAGATTACTGTGGAGTTTCTGCAGGAGCGCCAGGCAGAATTTGCCCTGCTGCACTGCAACAGCACCTACCCGGCGGCCTTCGAGGACATCAACCTACGCTTCATGAATCAGCTGCGCCGCTTTGGTGTGCCCGTCGGCTACTCCGGTCACGAGCGCGGCATCGCCGTTTCCACCGTCGCCTCGGCGCTGGGCGCCAGCATCATCGAGCGTCACCTGACCCTGGATCGCACCATGGACGGACCGGATCACGCCGCATCCCTGGAGCCGCAGGGCTTCAAGAAGATGGTGCGCGACATTCGCCAGGTGGCTTCTGCTCTTGGCGCCGGGAAAGAAAAATTCATCTCGCGCGGCGAGATCCTCAACCGGGAGGTGCTGGCAAAGAGCCTGGTAGCTGCCAGGCGCATCTCGCCTGGTGAAACCATCACCCGCGAGATGATAGCAGTCAAAGGCCCGGCCCTGGGCCTCTCGCCGCAGAATTACACTCGTCTGCTGGGCCGCGTGGTGGAGCGGGTCATCGAAGAAGATGAACCCTTCCTGGAACGCGACCTGGGCGTTAAGGTCACCCTGGATACCGAGCAGGTGCTGCCCATGGATTATGGCTTCACCGTGCGCTTCCGAGACTTCGCCGAGCTGCTGGAGTATAAGCCGCGCATGCTTGAGTTCCACTTTACCGACCAGGATTTGGACGAGCCTTATCCGGGGGATGATTTCACCGAAAAATCTGCCCATCCGCTTCAATTGGTTGTCCATGCGCCCGAATTTTGGGATCGCTCCCTGGTCGATCTGTGCACGATGGATGAACGCCACCGCACAGCTTCGCGCGACCTGATCCAGAAGAGCATCGATCTAACCCGCCAGATATCGCCCTATTTCGTAGGCAAGCCAAAGGTGATCATTCACCCCGGAGCGATGAGCCTGGATCATCCGATCAGCGATAAAGGCAAGCTGTATGATAACCTGCGCCGGTCAGTCGCCGAGTTGGATTACGCTGGCGTCGAGCTGCTGCTGGAAAACCTGCCCCCTCATCCCTGGTACTTTGGCGGGCAGTGGCTGACCAATGCTTTTATGGATACCTACGAAATTCGCGATTTTATCGTCCCCCTGGGATTGAACTTCTGTTACGACTCATCGCATCACAAACTGTACTGCAACTGGGCCAGGGTGGATTTTTACGAGCAGCTGAGTGCGGTGCTGCCCTATATCGCCCACCTGCACCTCTCGGACGGGGCTGGTCTGGATGGCGAAGGCCTGCAGATCGGCGAGGGCTCCATCGATTGGGTGCGCTTCTTCCGTGTGCTGGGCGATTACCGGGGCACGATGATTCCTGAAATCTGGCGCGGCCACCAGCGCCAGGGTGAAGGCTTCCTCATCGCCATTCAACGTCTCTCTGCGGCTTACCATACAGCGCACGCGTGAACAAATCAGGATCTGTAATCAGCACGCTGGCGCGCTGGCAGAACCAGTGGCGTATACTCTGGCTGAACCGCCAGGTGGCCGCCCATGCTGAGGTTCCGCCGGAGGCCAGCCAGGCTCCAGTCGTATTCTTCAACGCCTCTACCCGCATCACCGGGCTGAGCCAAAATGCCGCCTTTGCGCTGCTCACCAGCCAGGGCCTGCGCCTGGCAGGCATCCCGGTGCAGCATTTCGTCTGCCGCTCGGGGATGAGCCACTGCGTGCTGGGCACTAACCGCCAGGACCACCACCGGCCGCCTCCCTGCCAGGACTGCCTGCGCCAGTCTCAACGTCTGTACGCCGGGGCAGATGTGCACTGGTTCGATTTCCACCCCAACCCTGCCCTGGAAAAAGCCCTGTATGATCTGGATATCGATCAGCTCAGCCAGTTTGAGTTCCCCCTCCAGCTACCCGGCCAGCCAGCGCCTGGCAGCAGCCATTTACCCTTGGGCCGCCTTGTCCTGCCTTCCATCCGCTGGGCGCTGCGCCGACACACCCTACCGGAAGATGAGCAGACCCGCTATCTGATGCGCCAGTATATGCTCTCAGCATATCATGTCGCCGAGCAATTTGCTGCCTTTCTCCACCAGGCCTCCCCCCGGACGGTGGTCATCTTCAACGGCGCCATGTACCCGGAGGCAGCTGCCCGCTGGGCTTCCCTCCAAATGGGCTTCCGCACGGTCACCCATGAAGTCGGCTTCCAGCCCTTTTCAGCCTTTTTCACTGAGGGTGAGGCTACCGCTTACCCCATCCACATCCCAGAAGAATTCGAACTCAGCGCTGAGCAAAACGCCCGCCTGGATGCCTACCTGGAAAAACGCTTCCAGGGTAAATTCAGCATGGCCGGCATCCGCTTTTGGCCCGAGATGCGCGGGCTGGACGCAGACATGCTGCGTAAAATCGCCCAATTCAAGCAGCTGGTGCCGGTTTTTACCAATGTGGCCTATGACACCAGCCAGGTGCACGCCAATCAGGTTTTCCCATCCATGTTTGCCTGGCTCGACCTGGTGCTGGAGCTGATCCGCAGCCACCCCGAGACCCTGTTTGTGATCCGCGCTCACCCGGATGAAATGCGACCTGGCACTGCCAAGCTGAGCCGCGAGAGCGTGCACGATTGGGTGCATCACCATGCTGTGCATACCCTGCCCAACGTGATTTTCATCGACTCACAGGAATACCTCAGTTCATACGAGCTGATCCAGCGGGCCAAATTTGTGATCGTGTACAATTCATCGATTGGAATGGAAGCCACCCTCATGGGTGTCCCCGTGCTGTGCGGCGGCAAGGCGCGCTATACGCAGTATCCGATCGTGTTCTTCCCGACCTCGCCGCAAAGCTACCAGGAGATGGCAGAGACTTTCCTGGAAGCTAAAAAAATCGAACTGCCTCCCGAGTTCCAGCGCAATGCCCGCCGCTTTCTGTATTACCAGCTCTACCGCGCCTCGCTGAGCTTCGCAGAGTACCTCCAGGAAGGGCCGCGTAAGGGCTTCGTCCACCTGCGCCCATTCTCCTGGCGAGAACTGCTGCCGAATCATTCACCGACTCTGCAGATTCTGGCGAATGACCTATCTTCGGCTGCGCAGCCGGCCAATCCCGCCCTCTTTACAATCCCAGGTGATCTGCCCCTACTTTCACCGGATGGAGTATCTGTATGAAGATACCTGAAATGACCTTTGGAGCAGGCTGGCACCTGCCGCATAAAACCGTCCCCCGCCAGATTCCGCAAAAAATAGAGCTGCTGTCGGTCGATCTGCTGGATGAAAACCGTTCGCTGGTCAACGATCTCAAGGGGCTGGCAAAGATACTGGAGCTGGAACTAGGCTGGCATTACCTGTTGGACCTCTCCTGGATCATCCGCAACCTCGGAACGGTAACCGGCAAGCGCATTATGGACGCCGGCGCCGGTACAGGCCTGATGCAGTGGTATCTGGCGCAGAAAGGCGCGGATGTGATCAGCGTTGACCGCCAGAGCCGGGCCGCGCTTCCCCTGCGTTTCCGTTCCTATTTCCACATCCGAGGGTTGCGCGCCGAAGATCTGCTGACGCCAGGGCAGGTGCTGTTGCAGAGTCTGAACAAGCCGAAGCTGCTGCTCAAGAATCTCGCCTCTCTTTTTCAGCACCCCATGCTGCCACCCACAACAGATCTTGATCTGGCGGGCGAAGCCCAGCCAGAGCAGCGCTCTGCTGCCAAGCGAAAATCCACCAGGAGCGAACCCGGTCATCTGCCACCAGGAAATATCTGGATTTACAACCAGGATCTGGCATCCCTAAAGGATATCGAGGATGATTCGATTGATGCAGTGGTCGCCGTTTCTGCGTTGGAGCACAACCCACCGCAAAGCCTGACCTCTGTGGTGAACGAGCTCCTGCGCGTGCTGAAACCCGGCGGGGCGCTGCTGGCTACCCTGACAGCTTCACCCGAACAGGATTGGTGGCACGAGCCATCCAGCGGCTGGTGCTACTCCGAAAGCAGCCTGCAGCGCCTGTTTGACCTGCCAGCAGATACCCTGTCCAACTACGATCAGTACGCAGAGCTGTTCAATGATCTGCGCAGGTGCACTGAACTGCGCGATCATCTGGCCTCCTTTTATTTCCAATCAGACAAAAACGGCATGCCGTGGGGCAAATGGGACCCCCAATACCTGCCGGTAGGCGTATGCAAAGTGAAACCGCGCATTGCCCCGGCATGAGTTTCAACTCAATAGGAGAAATCGAATGGAAAATAGCGATCATCTCAAAGAACGCGTCCAGGTTTTACTGGCGGATGCCATCCAGGTTCCAGTGGATATGATCACACCTGAACTGACTTTTGGCGATTTACCCCAATGGGATTCCCTGGGGCATATGGAAGTGATGATGCGCCTGGAAGAAGAGTTTGGCGTCGAAGTCAGCGCCGATACCATCGCCGCCCTGATCAGCATCCCGGCGATCTGCTCCTATATAACCGATCGTCCCACGGCGCACCAACCATGAACGCTCAAACAGCCCTCACCCTCCAGTTTGCACCTGCAGTCCCGATCCCCGATTACCTGGTCGGAGAAATCCGCTCCAAGCTGGCTTACGTAGACGAGTTGATCCTGAGCGCTGAAGTCAGCCCGGAGCAAATCACCCTGCATCTCTCCCACCCAGGAGCGGAAGGCGGGTTATCAGCTGAGCGCCGTTCGGAAATCGAAGAAAAAGTCCAGCGCGTGGTGCTCTCCATGGCGAAAGGCGCCATCAAGCCCAAGATCCAGATCTTGGAAGATCACCTGGAGCGACCGGTGCCTTACCAGGCCGATCCGATGGCAGAATTAATCGCTCGCGACGAGATCAGCCAGGAGGCCCAAGGTGTTTTCTCCCTGGGGCCGCTGCTCTCGCAATTGATCGATTATTTTGAAGGCCAGTTTATCGCCCTGGCAGATTCTTTCGGCGCCCAGCCCTACCGCTTCCCGATCCTGATCCCGGCGCGCTATCTGGAAAGGGTAAATTACTTTCGCGCCTTTCCCCATTCGTTGAGCTTTGTCACCCATCTGCGCGAAGACCTCCAGGCAATTGACCAGTTCTCCCAACAGGCTGCCTGCGATGAACACGGCCTGCAAGCGCCGCCGGACTCATTCGCCCAAATCCAGCACCTGCTCTCACCTGCAGTGTGCTACCACCTGTACTTTGCCCTGGCGGATAAACCTCTGCCGGGAGGTCAGGTGATTGCGACTGCTGTGGGGACCTGCTTCCGCTATGAATCCTCCAACCTGGTCTCTCTGGAACGCCTGTGGAATTTCACCATGCGCGAAGTCATCTTTGTGGGCAGCAAAGATTTCGTCCTGGAGAACCGCGAGATCGCCCGCCTGCGTATGGCGCAGGTTTTTGAACGCCTGGGGCTGGCGTACCGTGTCGAGAGCGCCAACGACCCGTTCTTCATCGGCGAATTCCGCAAGCAGGTGGCTTTCCAGAGCGCCTTCCAGCTCAAGTTTGAGATCCGCGCTCGCCTGCCCTTTGCCGGTTCGACTCTGGCTGTTGGGTCGTATAACTATCATCAAGACTTCTTCGGTAGAAACCTGAACATCACCCTGCCAGATGGCTCGCCCACCCATACCGGCTGCGTGGCATTTGGTCTCGAGCGCATCGCCTACGCCTTCCTGGCTCAATTCGGTTTCGATCCATCCGACTGGCCCACAGAGGTAAGAGATTATCTGCAGGAGCATAAACCATGAGTGAACCACCTCCCACTTCGAACATGCAAAACCAGGATGATCTGGTAATCTACCGCCCGGCAACGGAAGCGGACCTGCCGGCTGTGGCGGCTATGTATGATAAGCTGGACACCTTCTTACGCAGATACACCTACACCTTTCCGCAGGTGGAAAACGTGGGTACCTTGTGGCTGGACATCTTCCGCCGCACCCTGGGACGTTTCAGCGTCGTCTACATTGCCGAGTATCGATCTGAGACCAATAAACCACTTGAAATGGTAGGGTTCATCCTGGCGCGGGTCAAACGCGTGCCAGAATACCTGGGCGGTGTGATGGTCGGAGAGCTGAAAGATATGTGGGTCGAGCCCAAGGTGCGCCGCCTGGGCATCGGGGAAGAACTGCTGCGGCTGGCGATTGGCTGGTGCAAAGAGCAGCAGGTCTATTCGCTGGAAGCCCAGCTGCTGGTAGGCAATGAGACAATCAAACAGCTGGTGGAGACTCTGGGGATGAAGGTCGAGCTCTACCAGATGCGCCTGATGTGGGAAGATTACCACACCAGCGATTAGCGCTGAGAAGCCTCCCCCCATACACCAGCTATCGGCTATAAGCTATCAGCTAATTCATGCAGCCAGTCACCCAGGAACAAGTTGTTCAAATCCTGAAAGACCTGGGCCTCCAGCCCGGCGATGGTCTGCTGGTGCACTCCGCCCTGCAGTTCCTGGGCCGCCCGGTGGGCGGCGTCGGGATGTATCTGCAGGCGATCGCGGCAGTGATCGGCCTGGAGGATGGAGCGGAAGATCAAGGCACAGTGGCTGTGCCGACCTTCAACTTCGGCTTTGCCCGCGGCGAGCCTTATGATCCACAAACGACCCCCTCCCAGGGCATGGGCGCCTTTGCGGAGTACGTACGCCTGCACGCTGGCGGAAGCGAGTTCCGCCAGGCGCGCCGCACCACCCACCCCATGCAGTCCCTGGCGGTTATCGGACGCTATGCGGATGATCTCGCCGGGCGTGATACGCTTTCGGCCTTCGATCCAGGCTCGGCCTTTGAACGCCTCTTCGAACTGGACTTCAAGCTGCTGCTGCTGGGCGCAGACGCCAACGCCGTCTCCATGACCCACTACTGCGAGCAGCGCTTCAAGGTGCCCTACCGCTACTGGAAAGACTTCAGCGGGCAGGTGCGCACAGCCAGCGGCTGGCAAGAGCGCACCTACCGCATGTACGTGCGCGATATGGAGTTAGACCCCCACCTGACCCTGGAGCCTATCCAGGCTGACCTGGAAGCTAATCATCTCTGGCGCAGCCTGCCCTTGAATTACGGCAAGATCACGGTCTGCCGGATTGCCGACTTTGTCAGCACCCTGGACCGTCTTTTAGGCCAGGACCCCTGGGTATTGGTCAAACGATAACCCTATCCATCCATCTCCTATCAGCTATCGGCTATCTGCTCTATGACTTCAATGCTCAAACTCATTCAAGAATTGTGGTTTCTCAAGCGGGATATCCTGTCGGATGACTTCGACCGGGCTTTGCAGCGCTTGATGAACGACCTGCGCCCTGACCTGATGGCCTCCGACCTGCAAGCAGAAATCTTGCTTCACCAGGTGCCAACCGGCGAAAAGGTCTGGACCTGGCAGGTGCCAGAAAAATGGACCTGCCATAAAGCTTATCTGGAAACCCTGGACGGGCGCAGGCTGGTGGACTACGCCGACCATCCCCTGCATGTGGTTTCTTATTCGCTGCCTTTTGAGGGCGTGGTCAGCCGGGAAGAGCTGCTCAAACACCTGCATGTCCACCCGCGCCTGCCAGAAGCCATCCCCTTCGTTTTCAAGTATTATGATCGAGACTGGGGCCTGTGCTGCTCACAGACGCTGCGCGACTCGCTGAATGAAAACGAGTATCGTGTGGTCATCCAGACCAGCTTTGAGCCATCTACATTGAAAATCGCCGAGATCGTCATCCCCGGCCAAAGCCAGGAGAGCTTCATGCTGGTGGCGCATCTGTGTCACCCGGCGATGGTCAACGATGACCTGAGCGGAGTGGTGGTCGGGCTGGATGTGATGCGCCTCCTGCTGAGCGGTCCCCGCCCCTACTACACCTACCGCCTGCTGATCCTGCCAGAGACGATCGGCTCGGTGGCTTATCTCAGCCGCCATGAGCACCTGATCCCGCAGATGGTGGGCGGTCTGTTCCTGGAAATGCTGGGCAGCGGCTCGCCCCATGCGCTGCAGGGCTCATTCCAGCCGGACAGCCAGGCTGATCGCTGCCTGGTCTCGGCGCTGCGCGATCTGGATCCAGACAGCTACAGCGCGCCTTACCGCTCGGTGATTAACAACGATGAGCGCCAGTTCAACGCCCCCGGGGTGCGCGTGCCGATGCTGTCCATCTCGCGGGTGGAGCCGCCCGGCTCGCCCACCCGCCCGTACCGCGAGTACCACTCCAGCCTGGATACGCCCCAGATCGTGACCCAGGAGCGGCTGGAAGCCTCGCGGCAGGTGGTGCTGGGACTGCTGCAGGCCTGGGAGCAGAACCAATACGTGGTCAACAACTTCAAAGGCGAGATCTTCTGCTCGGGGTATGGCATCTGGGTGGACTATCGGGTCAACCCGCAGGGCCACCAGCGGCTGTTCGAAATCATGGAGCGCTGCGACGGCGAGCACACCCTGGCGGACATCGCCAGCGAATTGAATATCACCTTCCAGGCGGCCTGGGAAGTGGTCAAAACCCTGGCCGAGAAAAACCTGGTCTGGTACAGCCGCAAACCTCACCTCACCCACCCCAGACGAAACAAAGCTGAGCACCAGTGAGCTTCGCCTCTATCTCCTATCAGCTATCGACTATCAGCCAGGATGGATATTCTCTACACCACTAAGAATCGATTGAAAATTGCCCGCTGGCAGGCGCGCCGCCTGGCCGCCGCGCTGCGCTGGGGCCCGCAGGTGCTCAACAGCGCCCCGGCTGTGCTGGGCAACGCCATGCCCAAGTCTGGCTCACACCTGATCAGCCAGGTCATCCAGGGCCTGCCCAGGATTGGCCCCTTCGTCGATCCGGGTTTCATGCCCGTCACGCGCAGCGAGGACAACAGTAAGCTCTCCGAACAGGAAACCCTGGAGAACCTCCAGCGCATGCAGCCCGGAGATATAGCTTACGGCTATGTCAAGGCCAGTGAACCGTTCATCTCTGCGTTGACTCAACCTGGCCGGGCGACCATCTTCGTCTATCGCGACCCGCGTGACATGGTGGTATCGCATGTCTTCTATGCCACCCAGATGCATAAAGGCCACGGCATGCACCGCTACTACACCGAGACGCTCCAGACGATGGAAGAGCGCATCGAAGCGGCCATCCGAGGGGTGGAAGAGCCCGGTTCGGAGCTTTCCTCAGTGCGGGACAAATATCTGGGCTACCTGGGCTGGCTGGAACAGCCCGCCGTGCTCTGCCTGCGCTTCGAAGACCTGATCCTGGAGCGCCAGGCGGCCCTGGGGCGCATCCTGAACTACCTGGAAGGGCGCGGCGGCAGGCTGCGTCTGGAGCGCCAGCAAGCCATCGCCATCCTGGAGCAGGCTATCGTGCCGAAAAAGTCCGGCACCTTCCGCAAAGGCAAGCCCGGCAACTGGCAGGAGCATTTCACCGCAGCCAATAAGGCTCTGTTCAAAGAATTGGCTTCCGATATCTTAATCCAACTGGGCTATGAGCAAAATAACGACTGGTAAGGCAAACCCTGCTGCGTCTTGGCGGGCAATCTCTGTGAAGCAATCTCTGGTCTTCCAGGCTCGTTTGGCTCGCCGCGCTGTCCGCCGGCTGGCGCAGATGATTCGCCACCGCCAGAGGTTTTCTCCGCCGCGCTTATCCCTGGCAGGCGCGCCGATCTTCTTCGCCAACTCCTTCCCTAAAAGCGGGACGCACCTGCTGACCCAGGTGATGAGCGGGTTTCCCAAAATTGGCCCGGCGGTAGACAGCGGTCTGCCCGCCATCGTCACCTTTTTGGGCGATACGGGCCGCCAGCGCACGGAAGATGAAATTCTGGGCGATTTCAGGCGGCTGCTGCCGGGCGATATCTCCTACGGTCATGTGCATGCCCTGCCGGGGGCCATCCAATTCCTGTGCCAGCCTGGGGTGATAGCCTATTTTATTCTGCGTGATCCGCGCGATGTGGCAGTCTCTCACGTGCATTATGTGAGCGAGATGGCCCAACACCATATCCACGCTCGTTATTACCGGGAGACGCTCACCAGCTTCGAGCAGCGCCTGAACGCCAGCATCGCCGGGGCAGCCGCCATCGCTCTTCCGGATATCCGCCAGCGTTTTGACCCGTTCATGGGCTGGCTTGACCGATCCGAAGTGTTAACCTTGCGGTACGAAGATTTCATCGCCGATGTGCGCGCCCAGGTCAAGAGGGTCTTAGACCATGCTCTGCAGCGCGGTTTCACCCTGGCCGGGCGGTCTGCGCCTGAGCAGCGAACCTATGAAAGCGCAATTCAAACTCTGCTCGACTGCATCGATCCGCAGCGCTCGCCCACTTTTCGCAGCGGGAAGACCGGCGGCTGGCGCTCCGCCTTCAGCGAGGAGCACAAGAGATTATTCAAAGAAACCACCGGCGACCTGCTGGTTCGCCTGGGTTATGAGAAGGATGCTAACTGGTAGAACGATGAGTGAAAATAAAGCTGCCCTTGTTGCCCTGGTGCCCATGCGCCATCACTCGCAGCGCGTACCAGGGAAAAACTACCGCCCCCTGGCGGGCAAGCCCCTCTTCCATCACATCCTAGAAGCGCTGCTGTCCTGCCCGGAGGTCGACCAGGTGCTGGTGGATACCGACAGCCCGCCCATCCTGGCAGACATGCGCCAGAATTTCGCCGCCGAATTGGAGTCCAGCCGCATCTTGCCCATCGAACGTCCCGAGCATCTGCGCGCCGACACGGTGCCGATGAACGAAATCCTGGCTTATGACACCGGGCTGGTGCAGGCCGATTTTTATCTGCAAACGCACAGCACCAACCCTCTGCTGCGCCCGCAGACCATCTCGGGGGCTATCCAGGCCCTGCTGTCCAGCTATCCGGTCTACGACTCGCTCTTCTCGGTCACCCGTTTGCAGACCCGGCTTTGGGATCAACTCGGGCGGGCGATCAATCACAACCCTGCCATCCTGCTGCAGACCCAGGATCTGCCTCCAGTCTATGAGGAGAACTCCTGCATGTATATCTTCACCCGGGACAACCTGCTCCGGCGGCGCAACCGCCTGGGCGATCGCCCGCTGATGTATGAAATCCCGGCGGCAGAGGCCTGGGATATCGATGAAGAACTGGATTTTGCCATTGTGGACTTCCTGGCAAAACGCAACTGACCATGAGCGGTGAAACCCACCCAAGGAGTAAGCCTGACCTATGACCACTGTTTTAGTATCTGCACCTTATCTGGTCCCCATTGTGGACAGATTCCGGCCGCTGCTGGAAAGCTACGGCATCGAACTGATCGTCGCCCCGGTTAAGGAACGCCTGAACGAAGAACAGCTGCTGGCCTACGCCGGTCAGTTCGACGGCGCCCTGTGCGGCGACGATTATTACACCGCCAAAGTCCTGGAAGCCTGCGCCCCGCGCCTGAAAGTAGTCTCGAAGTGGGGCACGGGCATCGACTCGATCGATTCGCAGGCCGCCGCCCGCCTGGGCATCCAGGTCTGCCGGACGCCCAACGCCTTCACCCTGCCCGTGGCAGACACCGTGCTGGGCTATATGCTGGCCTTCGTCCGCCGCCAGCCCTGGATGGATCGCACCATGAAGCAGGGCCAGTGGGAAAAGCTGCCCGGGCGCTCGCTGAGCGAATGCAGCCTGGGGGTGATCGGGGTGGGCAACTGCGGCAAAGCCGTCATCCGCCGGGCGCGCGCCTTTGGGATGGAAATCCTGGGCAACGATATTATCGAAATCGCCCCCGACTTCCTCCTGGAGTACGGCGTTGAAATGACCAGCCTGGAGAATCTGCTCCAACGGGCAGATTTCGTCAGTGTGAACTGCGACCTGAACCCCACCAGCGTGCATCTGATCAACCGCCGCACCCTGGCAATGATGAGACCCTCGGCCATCTTGATCAACGCCGCCCGCGGGCCGGTGGTGGAAGAACCGGCCCTGGTGGAGGCGCTGCAGACCAGCGGCATCGCGGGGGCGGCTCTGGATGTCTTCGAAGTCGAGCCGCTGCCCGCCGACAGCCCGCTGAAGCAGATGGACAACGTCATGCTCGCCCCGCACAATGCCAACTCCAGCCCGGCCGCCTGGCAGCGCGTACACCGCAACACCCTGCGCAACCTGCTGCTCGGCCTGGGCTTCACCCCTCCAGATGCGATCAATCTTGAATAAAAAACAGGACCTCAAAAATGACAGATAAAGAACAACGGATCATGCTCATCACCGGCGCGGCAGGCGGCATTGGCCGCGCTACGGTTAAGCTGTTTACTGAAAAAGGCTGGCGGGTGATCGGGGTAGATCGCGCCCCGTGGCAGGACGAAACTGCGCCAGACGAACCCTACCCTGCCAGCGGGCTGTACATCCAATCCGATATTTCGATCGGCGAAAATATGCACTCGATCTTCGCCCAGGCGCAGGCTTTTGCTGGCCAACAGCGCCCGATTGCCTCCCTGGACGCCCTGGTCAACAACGCTGCCGTCCAGGTGGCGCGCCCGCTGGTGGAAACCAGCATTGAGGAATGGGACGCGGTCATGGCCTCCAACCTGCGCTCAGTATTTCTGGGCATCAAGCTGGCTCACCCGCTGCTGAAGGCGGCGGGCGGCGGGGCGATCGTCAATGTCTCCTCGGTGCATGCTGTGGCGACATCGGCGAATATCGCCGCCTATGCCGCCAGCAAGGGAGGGCTGCTGGCCCTGACCCGGGCAGTCGCCATCGAGTTCGCCCCCGATAACATCCGCGCCAACGCCATCCTGCCTGGGGCGGTGGACACGCCCATGCTGCGCGCCGGGCTGAACCGCGGCCACCTGAGCGGGGAGAACATCCTGCAGCGCCTGGATAACCTGGCGCGCAAGACAGTCAACGGCCGGGTTGGCCGCCCGGAGGAAATTGCCCAGGCGATCTATTTCCTGGCGGATGGGCAGCAGTCCTCCTTCATGACCGGGCAGGCCCTGGTCGTGGATGGCGGCGCGACCGCCCGGCTGAGCACGGAATAGCAGCCATGTGTTTGCCCGGCAGTTGTACTGCCGGGCAAACCAGAGAAACCGCATAAACGAGGCAGCATGACCGAATTGCGCCAAAAAATAAAACACCTCACCCCTGCGCCCATCTGGCGCGCGGCCAGCGAGACGCGCTACGCCCTGCAGCGCCTGGCCCTGCTGCCAGGGGCGACCTTCCACCCCCTGCGCCGGGCCAGCATTCGCCGGCTGGCAGAGTACCAGGATCGCCATCGCGGCCAGCGCTGCTTCATCATCGGCAACGGCCCCAGCCTGAAGCAGACCGACCTGAGCAAGCTGCGGGATGAGAAAACGATCGGCATGAACCGCTTCTACCTGGCCTTCCCAGAACTGGGCTTCACCTCGACCTACTTCCTGTGCGTGAACAGTCTGGTGATCGAGCAGAGCGCCGAGGATATCCGCCGCCTGCCCATCCCAAAATTCCTGTCGTGGCGCTCGCACGGGCTTATCCAGCCCACCGACGACATGATGTTCCTGCATACCACCTACACCGGGCCCGGCTTTGCTCAGGATGCCCGCGGGCGCCTGTGGGAAGGGGCTACGGTGACCTATGTTGCCCTGCAGCTGGCCTTCTACATGGGTTTCGAGCAGGTCATCCTGATCGGGGTTGATCACAACTACATCACCCAGGGCAAGCCCAACACCACCATCACCTCCCAGGGGGATGACCCCAACCACTTCAACGCCAGCTATTTCGGCAAAGGCTACCGCTGGCAGCTGCCCGACCTGGAGACCTCCGAACGCGGCTACCGCCTGGCCCGCCAGGCTTACGAGCAGGCCGGACGCCAGGCGCTGGATGCCACCGTAGGCGGGAAGCTGACCATCTTCCCCAAGGCGGATTATTCTTCGCTGTTCTAAATGAGAACTTTCTTCGTTAGCGATCGTTCAGCCGCAATTTTCCTGAGCCTGATCACCCTGGCAGTATTGGCCCTGGGGATTGGCCTGCGCTTGTTCGATCTCACCGACCAGCCGATCGACTTCCACCCGACGCGCCAGCTGCGCGGGGCGATTGTGGCCCGCGGCATGTACTACCAGATGGTCCCCGAGGCTGACCCGGCCTTGCGCCAGCAGGCGCTGGCATACTGGGCCTCGACCGGGCAGTACGAGCCGCCCATCCTGGAGCGGGCGGTCGCCCTGACCTACCTGGTGATCGGAGAAGAGCAGTTCTGGATCGCCCGGCTGTACAATACCGCCGCCTGGCTGATCGCCAGCCTGGCAATATTGGGGCTGGCGCGCAGGCTGCTCCCGTCTGGACCGCACTCCAAACTGGCCGCTATCGCCGCCCTGGCGTATTTCATGGCGCTGCCTTTCAGCGTCCAGGCCAGCCGCTCCTTCCAGCCCGATCCTGGCATGGTGATGTGGCTGGCGCTGTTCACCTATGCCCTGTTCCGCTGGGATGAACTGCCTGGCCAGGGCGCGCCTTCAGCCAGGGAAAGCTGGAAATGGGCTCTCCTGGCAGGGGCTTTCGCCGGGATGGCAGTGCTGACCAAGGCTGTCGCGGCGTATTCGGTTGCTGGAGCTGCGCTGGCTGTTCTGGTGTACGGCAGCTGGTCTCAATCCGCCGGACTGGCTGACCAAACACCACCAAAAAACGGGAAGCGCCTGATGCAAGCCTTGGGCAGCCTATTACGCAATCCCCAGGTATGGGTCATCGCTCTGCTGGCTGTCATTCCAACGCTGGCATATTATCTCAGCCGCAGCGGGCGGGCCGCCGAGTATTTCTCCAGCTGGACGCTGTCCCTGTCGCACCTGCTGATCGAGCCCTCTTTCTACCTGCGCTGGGCAAACCTGGTGCAGAGCCTGTTGGGGTGGTGGGCGCTGCTGCTGGCCCTGGCAGGCGTCATCCTGGCCTCGCCTCGAACCCGGGCGCTGCTGCTCGGGCTGTGGGCGGGTTATCTGGCCTATGGGCTGTTCCTGCCCTACCAGATGTACACTCACAGCTACTACCACCTGCAGCTGGTGCTCATCGTGGCCCTGTCCATTGTTCCCGCCATCCAGGCGTTGGCTGGCTGGGTCGCCGGCCAAAAATCGCCCGCCTGGAAAATCGCTGCCGCGGCGGGTGCGCTGCTCCTGCTCGCCTGGCTCTCCTGGCAGGCGATGGTGCCGCTCTACGGGCAGGACTACCGCAGCGAACCGGTTTACTGGCAGGAGGTCGCCTCGCATCTGCCCGCGGATGGCAAAATTATGGCTCTCACTCAGGATTACGGCTACCGCCTGATGTATTACGGCTGGCGCAAAGTGACCCTGTGGCCCAACCGCGGCGAGCAGAACTTAAGCAAACTGCGCGGCAGCGAGAAGGAGTTCGAGGCCTATTTTGCCAAGCATACCGCCGGTTATGCCTACTTTTTGATCACAGCCTTCAAGCAGTTCGAAGACCAGCCCGAGCTCAAGCAGTATCTAACGGATCACTATGACATTGCCGCCCAGGCACAGGGCTACCTGATTTTCGATCTGCGCGCCCCCAAATGACCGCTCAGCCGCTCGTCTCCATCATCACCCCGTCCTACAACCAGGCCGCCTACCTGGAAGCTGCCATCCGCTCGGTGTTGGCTCAGGATTACACGCCCATCGAATATATCCTGGTGGACGGCGGCTCCAGCGATGGCAGCCCGGAAATCATCCGGCGCTACGCTGACTGGCTGGCATGGTGGGTGTCCGAGCCTGACTCGGGGCAGGCGGAGGCAATTAATAAGGGCCTGCAGAAAGCCAATGGCGAGATCATCGCCTGGTTGAACTCTGACGATCTCTACCTGCCGGGGGCGGTCGGTCAGGCAGCGGCTGTGCTCCAGGCGCAGCCAGAACTGGGCATGGTCTTTGCCGATGCCATCACCATCGATCCGCAAGGCAGGCCGCTCAACCGGCTGAGCTTTGGCCCCTGGGGGCTGGAAGAACTGCTCTGCTTCCGCATCATCTGCCAGCCGGCGGTCTTTATGTGCCGCAGCGTTATTGAAAAAGCTGGTTTCCTCGATCCCACTTTCCACTATATGCTCGACCACCAGCTGTGGATGCGTCTGGCGCGCCAGGCGCCCATCCAATACGCCGCGACTGGCCCGCAGGCGCCGGTGTGGGCGGCGGCCCGCCATCACCCGGGGGCCAAGAATGTGGCCCAGGCGCCCATGTTTGGCGAAGAAATCCTGCGATTGGTGGAATGGCTGCAGGCACAGCCAGACCTGGCGCCCTGGTGGCAAAACCGCCGCAAGCATATCCTGGGCGGCGCATACCGCCTGAATGGGCGCTATCTGCTGGACGGAGGCGAGCCTCGGGCCGCGCTGCAATCCTATATGAAAGCTTTGCGTTACTGGCCGGCCTACACGCTGAAACACTGGCGGCGCATGCTGTACGCCCTGGCCTCCCTGATGAGCATAAAACCCGCCTCTCCGCCCGGCCGCCGCAACCCGCGCCTGGCGGCGGAGCTCAAGCGCATTTTCACGGCGGCTGGAACTCCGCTCGACGCCTGGCCTGGAATAAACCTTGGCGAATAGATCCTCCCCCTCGCAAGCTCCCATCCTGGTGACCGGCACCCACCGCACCGGCACCACCTGGACCGGCAAGATGCTGGCTGCCAGCGGAGAGGCCGCCTATATCAGTGAACCGCTCAACGTGCTGCACCGCCCCGGGGTAATGCTGGCTCCAATTCCCCACTGGTACACCTATATCGGCGCACATAACGAAGCGGACTACCTGCCTGCCCTGCAGGATACGCTGGCTCTGCGCTATCACCCCTGGGCTGAGCTGCGCTCACTGCGCTCGCGCAAAGACCTGCTGCGCATGGGGCGCGATGGGTGGATCTTCCTGCAGGGCCGCCTGCGCCGCCAGCGCCCCCTGCTCAAGGACCCCTTCGCGGTTTTTTCAATCCCCTGGTTCATCCAGCGGCTGGGCTACCAGGTGGTGGTGACCATCCGGCACCCGGCGGCTTTCGCCAGCAGCTTGAAGCGGCTGAACTGGCCTTTCGATTTCTCCGACCTGCTGGCCCAAGACCAGCTGATGCAGGATTATCTGGCGCCTTTTCGCAGCCAGATGGAAGCCTTGATTACAGTAACGCCTGATATCGTCGGGCAGGCCAGCCTGCTGTGGCGCATGGTCTACCAAGTGGTGCACGGCTTCCAGCAGCAAAACCTGCCAGATGTAAACGGTCGCCCAGCCTTGAGTGTGGTGCGGCATGAAGATCTGTCGGTTGCGCCTGTGCCGGGCTACCGGGCGCTCTACAGCCAGCTGGGGCTGGATTTTAACCCGCGCGCCGAAAAAACGATTTTAAGCTCCAGCAGCTCCGAGAACCCCAAGGAATTGTCAAAGGATCGAGTTCACGCCGTCCGCCTGGACAGTCAGGCAAATCTGAATAACTGGAAGCGCCGGCTGACCGCCGACGAAATCGTCCACATCCGCGAAACCACCGCAGAAGTGGCTCAGTATTATTATCCGGATCAGGCCTGGGACTGATCGATCTGCCCACTATGCCGCCGCTGGTATCTATCATCACCCCTTCATACAACCAGGCCCGGTTCCTGGAAGAAACCATCCAATCCGTTCTCAGCCAGGATTTTGCGCCTGTGGAATATATCATCGTTGACGGCGGCTCAACGGACGGCAGCGTTGAGATCATCCGCCGCCATGCTGACCGGTTGGCCTGGTGGGTTTCCGAACCAGACCAGGGCCAGACCGACGCGCTCAACAAGGGCTTTGCCCGGGCCAAAGGCGAAATCCTGGCCTGGCTGAACTCGGATGACACCTATCTGCCGGGAGCCATCTCCGAGGCGGTCGCCTTTCTGCAAGCCAACCCGGATGTGGGCATGGTTTATGGGGATGCCAACCTGATTGACGAGAGGGGGCAGGTGATCGGCAGATTCCCCGCCCGCCAGACGAACTACTCCCGCCTGCGCCAGGGTTATGTCCACATCCCACAGCAGGCTGCTCTCTTCCGCGCCTCCTTATGGCAGCAGGTTGGCCCGCTCGACCCGACTTTCTTCTTTGCTATGGATTACGATCTGTGGGTCAGGCTGGCAAAAATCTCCCGCCTTCAGTATCACCCGCGCCTGTGGTCCAATTTTCGCCTGCACCAGGCGGGCAAATCTGTCGCTGCCGATGAGCGCTGCTGGCCTGAGATGCTGCGCGTACACTACCGTGAGGGCGGTGGGCCTTTCTCCAGGTTGGTATTCAAAGCCAAAGTCCGCTCCCTGCTGTATGCACGGCTGCCCCTGCGCTTCAGGCTGCTGCTGCGCCGGATTTTCTAAACGCGCTTTTGATCGCCATGCTATAATACACTATTAAATTTATGGAAAACATACCTGGATATTCACTGCCCGAAGCCGTACCGGTTTACGACTCTGCCCGGCGCAGATTTACTGCGCTGGAAGAATTTCGTGAGCTAATAAACTATCGCCACCTGCTCTATCAGATGGTCCGGCGAGATATCCTGACCCGCTATAAACGCTCGGTCCTGGGCGTCGCCTGGACCATGCTCAACCCCCTGGGGACGACCATCGTGCTCTCGATCGTGTTCTCCCAGGTTTTCGGCGCCCAGCAGGGTTATTCGGCTTATGTGCTGAGCGGTCTGATGCCCTGGACTTTCTTCTCCCAGACCACCAACGCCTGCATGGTCGGGCTGATTTGGGGAGGCAGCCTGCTCAAGCGCATCTACCTGCCGCGCACCGTCTTCGCCGTCTCTGCCATTGGCACGGGCATCGTCAACCTGCTCCTGTCCCTGGTGCCGCTGCTGTTTGTGATGTTCACGGTGGGGGTCTACCCGAAACTGCCCGCCTTATTCCTGCCCATTGGCATTCTCTTTCTAAGCATGTTCTCGCTGGGCTTTGGCTTGCTGCTCTCGACCATCGCCATCCAGTTTGCCGATGTCACCGAGATGTACCAGATTGTGCTGACCGCCTGGATGTATCTCAGCCCGGTGATCTATACCGAGGATAAGCTCCCGCCGCAGTATATCTGGATTGTCCATCTCAATCCCATGTATTACCTGATAAATTACTTCCGCGCCTTCATTTTTGATGGGCGAATACCATCAATGACCGAAACGTTCATTGCGGGAGGCGTTTCGGCGGCGACGCTGCTGGTGGGTTGGCTGGTGTTCTCTCGCAAAGCAGATGAGTTTGCCTACCGTGTCTGATATAACCCAAGAGACCCTGGCTCAGACCAATCAACGAGGCGATGACAACCACCGCGGCGATGGGGTCATCATCGTCGAGAATGCGGGTGTGTGCTACCGCGCACCCAGCGAACGCTTCATCACCTTCAAGGATTATGCCATCAACTGGCTGCAGGGCAAGGTTCGCCACCGCGAATTCTGGGCCTTGCGGGATGTCAGCCTGACCGTCAACCGCGGAGAAACCTTTGGCGTCATCGGGCACAATGGCGCCGGCAAGAGCACTCTACTTAAGCTGGTCGCCAAGGTGCTGAAGCCCACCAGCGGCAGGGTGATCGTGCGCGGCAATATCGCTCCCCTGCTGGAATTCGGCGCCGGCTTCCACCCCGAATTAAGCGGCCGGGAAAATATCTTCCTGAATGGCGCCTTGCTCGGTTTTGGCCGCAAAGAGATGGAAGAAAAATTCAGTCGGATCGTGGATTTTGCTGAATTGTGGGATTTTATTGACGCTCCTATCCGCACCTATTCCTCCGGCATGTCTGCCCGCCTGGGCTTTGCCGTGGCGACCGACGTGCAGCCCAACGTTTTGCTGATCGATGAAGTCCTGTCCGTAGGCGATGAGGCTTTCCAGAGAAAGTGCTTTACCCGGCTGCAAGAATTTCGCGACCGGGGAGCGACCATCCTGCTCGTCTCACATAACATGCCGACGATCGAAGAAATGTGCCACCGGGCAGCCTGGCTGCATCATGGTCAAATGCTGGCTTTGGGAGAAACCGCCGAGGTCATCCAGGCTTACCGGCAGAGCCAGACATGAACCTGTCCAAGCCAGCTTGCAGATAAAATTTTACCGGCCAATTTACCCATGAGAGGGAAGAGTTATGAATGACAAAATCCAAACCAGTGCTGTTCACAGTTACCGCCCATCTATCCACATCGCCAGGCTGTTCCTGACGATCATCTTCCTGGTCAGCGCGCTCTTTACCGGAAGAGCGGAGGCCATGACGTCGCTCGACCAGCAAACCCCGGCGAATCCAGCCGCGGCAGCCCTGCCTGCCGCTCTGCTGACTGAGAATCTATCGCCCAGCGAGAGCGAGTTTACCCAGGATAACGAAACGATTTACCTGGCGCACCTGACCAAACGCTTCCCAACCCCACCCTCGATCTTTGGAGTGGAGACAGATCACCTGGGCAGCACGGGAATCCAGTCGAAGGCCAGCCAGGGAAATGTATACTTTATCCGCCGCGCCGGCTTCCTGTGGAGCGAAATTGAGCCAGAACTTACCAGCCCGCGCAGCTTCAACTGGGACGCCATCGACAATGAAGCCCTGGAGCAAGCCAGCGCGCAGGGCTTCAGCGTGATCGCCGTGATCCGCTCCACCCCCACCTGGGCGCAGAAATATTCCGGAGTGTACTGTGGGCCGGTCAAACAGGATAACTTTGATGAGTTTGCTGGTTTTGTGCAGGAACTGGTGGCGCGCTACAGCGCCCCTCCGTATAACATCAAGTACTGGGAGATCGGCAATGAGCCAGATGTCGACCGCTCGCTGGTCTTGCCTGACAGCCCCTTCGGCTGCTGGGGAGAGAATCAATACCTGCCTAATGGACAGCCCAACCCGGCCTGGGATGGCTACTATGGCGGCCGCTACTACGCCAAAATGCTCCAGCAGGTCTACCCCGCCATCAAAGCCGCTGATCCGAATGCCAAAGTCCTCAACGGCGGGCTGCTGCTGAGCTGCGATTTTCAGCTGCCCCCTCCGGACACAGATTGCACACCCTCTAAGTTCTTCTTGGGCATTCTGATCGAAAATAGAGCCGCCTACCTGGATATTGTCAGCTATCACGGCTACACCTATTTTTATCAGAACAAAATCTATGAAGATGATTATCAATGGGGCCACCGCGGCGAGGGTGGATCGGTGATGGGCAAGGCGGACTTCCTGCGGGACTGGATGGGCAACTACGGTGTCAGCAAACCCCTGCTGCTATCCGAGACCTCCATGGTCTGCCCACATTGGAGCGACTGCACCGAGAACCCCGGCTCGCCCGAGTTTTTCGATGCCCAGGCCGACTTTGTGGTTTGGGCCTATATCCGCGCCTGGGCCAACAACTTTGCCGGCGCCATCTGGTACACCATCGAAGGGCCAGGTTGGGCCGACTGCGGGCTGATGGAGTCTGGCTATGTTCCCCGGCCTGCTTACTACGCCTACCAGTATATGACCAACAAGCTGTCCATCGCCCAGTATACCGGGGTGATGAACCAATATGCCAGTCAAAATGTGGCTGGATATGCCTTCAGCAATAATGGCGTCACCATTTGGGTGCTGTGGTCAAAAGAACAGGTGGATAAAGTCATCACTCTGCCCGCCAATGTGATCCAGGTGACCGACAAATTCGGCGCGATCATCACCCCGGTGGGCGGGCAGATAACGGTCAACAAACCGGTGTATGTAGAACTATCGCCTTGACCCGAACCCTGCGGGCGCAACAATTCATGCAGTCGCAGTGGCCAATGCTCTATATTGGCCTGGTCACTGCGGCGCTCTATGCGCTTTTAGCAGGTTGGGTCCACGACGACCCTTTTATCACGTATCGTTATTCATACAACCTGGCTCATGGCCTGGGTTTTGTCTACAACCCTGGCGAAAGAGTCCTAAGCACCACCACGCCCTTATTTACCCTCCTGCTGGCAGTTCTATACCGGTTGTGGGGAGATCTGCCGCACATGGCGAACCTGGTCGGGGCATTCAGCCTGGCGCTGGGCAGCTTCTTCATCTGGCAGCTGGCAGAAGCCTGGGAGACCAGACCGGTTGGCTGGGCTGGCTTGCTGCTCTACCCGACCTTCCCGCTGCTGTGCAACGCAGTCGGTTCCGAGATACCGCTCTACCTGGTCTTCTGTCTGGGAGCATTTGCAGCCTACGCCCGGGAGAAATTTTATCTCAGTGCGGGTTTGGCGGCTCTGGCAACGCTGACCCGACCCGACGGGTTACTGGTATTCGCCATCCTGGCGACAGATTACTGGTTAAATAAGCGAGACAGCTTGCCCGGCTGGCCTAAGTCTTCCGTCCGCCCGGGGCTGATTTTCCTGGGTCTGGTGATACCCTGGTTTATCTTCTCCTGGCTGTACTTCGGCGCACCGCTGCCCGCCACCCTGGCTGCCAAGCAGCAGCAGGGGCTGATGGCGGTCAGCCAGCGCTTCGCCCCCGGTGTTTTCACGATCATCAGGCTGTATCTTTCGGCCTGGCAGTACTGGCTGGAAGCGCTGCTGGCCCTGATGGGAATTGCTGCCATCCTGCGCCGCCCCAATCGCTGGATGCTCTTGCTGGCCTGGACTGCCGTTTATTTCATTTCCTACACACTTCTGGGCGTAAGCCGCTATCCCTGGTATTATGCCGCGCTGGTACCGGGTTTTATCGCTGCGGTGGGAATGGGGACGGCCCTGGCGGGAAAAAACCGCAAACCGTTTGCTTTCAAATGGGTAGGCATCGGCTTGCTGGCTGTCCTGGCCCTGGCGCAGTGCTATCACACCTGGCAGTTCAGCCAATATACTGACCCCCGCTACCAGATCTACCGCGCCGTGGGCGAATGGCTGGATGAAAAAACCCCTGCTGATGCAGCTGTTGGAACGTTAGAGGCTGGGATTATCGGCTATTACGCCCAGCGTCGCTTGATTGATTTTGCTGGACTGCTGCAGCCAGAGATAGCTGAACAGCTTTCTCGAAACAGCACATATCAAGATTCGGCTTCCTGGGTGCTCGAGAACTACCACCCCGAGTATGTGGTACTGCAGGAGGGTATGTTCCCCGAACTGGAGCAGGGCTATATCAGCCAGCACTGCCAGCTCAGCCAGCGCTTTCCAGGGGAAAGCTTCGAATACCACCACGCCATGAATATCTATCGCTGCAGCCCTGCCGCATCAGGCAATGAAGTGCAAACACCCCCGGCGCATGTTCTGGCTTCGGCGTCTCAATCTGCCACAACCACTCAAGCGCCATTATGCACCTCGCCTGGCTGGTACCCCACCGATTTTGGCCTCAAAGATCATGCCATCTTCTGGCATGCAGGCTATTATTACCTGGTCTCGATCTTGATTCCGCCTGAAGATCCCGCCCTGCTTAAACAGAACCGTTTCGCCTATGCCCGTTCGATCGATCTGTGCCAATGGGAGGATTTATCCCCCATCCTGGCTGATCGCCCCCCCGGAGCCTGGGATGAGGCCGCCATCTGGGCGCCCACGGTTTACCAGGAAGCGGGCACATACTATATGTTTTACACCGGCGTAACCCGGGATTACACCCAGAGCATCCTGCTGGCCACCTCCACCAACCCGGCCGACCCGGCTTCCTGGGAGAAAGAAGATTTCATCTTCCAGCCCAACCATCCCGAGATGATCTGGCAGGTGGGCGAATGGGCCGACTGCCGTGATCCGTATGTCACGAAAATCGACGAACAGTACCACCTCTACTATACAGGGCGCGACCGGTCTGGGCGAAACGAAGCCGGGCGTGGTATCATAGGCCTGGCGACTGCGCCTTCCTTGTTTGGCCCCTGGACAGATCATGGCAGCATTCTCCCGCTATCGGACGGGCAGAGCGCTCCGGCAGAGATGCTGGAAAGCCCGTTCTTAGTCCAGATGAGCGCCCAGGATAGGCCGATTTACTACCTTTTTTATACCCGCTCCTACCAGGGAGGCGAGTACCGCGTGTCCAACAGCCCTGCTGGGTCCTGGCAGGGGCCGGTTGATTTTCAGCCCGGTTGGGCCCACGAATTTTGGCAAGATATTCAGGGGAAATGGTTCACTTCATACCTGACCAGCTATTCCATCACCATCTCGCCCCTGACCTGGGATGCTTTTTTCAACCCCTGGCAGCCCTGGATCGGGGAGAATGTCCACCATCTGATCTTCCCGCTAATCCTCGGGGGCGCGGCTCCCATCCGTGAATGATCTGGAGCTTATCTTTAAGCCAATCTATTTCGTACATTGGGTATGATACACGATGAAATTTACTCCAACTGCCCTCCCCGAAGTTATCCTGATTGAGCCGCATATCTTTGGCGATGGGCGCGGCTTCTTTATGGAGATCTACCAATCCCAGCGCTTTCAGCAGGCCGGGATCGCCGCCAATTT
>JAFGQI010000101.1 GCA_016935755.1 Anaerolineales bacterium | reverse complement strand
CATTTTTTGGCGTAACGCGGTCATAGCTAAACCTCCTGTGAAATGGGATTTGGGTCTTTCACAGGAAATATAGCCCGGATCACGCCGATGTGGAATGTTTTAGAAGAGTCTGGGGAAAGAAAAGAGCGCTGGCCTTACCTGCGCGCAGCGCTTAGTTCAACAAATATTTACATGGAAAAGGTAGGCAAAAGATGCTCTATGAGACAATCGAGTCATGAAATTACAAAAAGTCACCTCACAACTGGATCGTTGGCACCAGGGCGGCCTGGGCTGGTGGCTGGGCTTGATTGGGGTCGGCCTGATCTCTCCCTGGGCAGCCTGTCGGCAGGGTTGGCGTATCGCGGCAGGCTGGGTGAGCCCTACTCGCCACTCAATCATTTCGTCTCGGAGCTGGGCGAGTTGGGTGTCTCGGAGCTGGCCTGGGCTTTCAATATGGGCTTATTTGTGGGCGGGTTGTGCCTGATCTTTTTTCTGGTGCACCTGGGCAGGCTTATCGGCGGCTGGCTGGGAGTGCTCTTTGGTGTTGCCGGGCTGGCCTGCGGGATCTCGGGGGCGATGGTGGGCATCTTTCCGATGAACAACCTGGCGCCGCATATTTTCTGGGCAATGAACTTTTTCAACCTGGGCCTGGGACTGATGGTGCTCTTCTCGCTGATTGTCCTGTTTGGCCGCCGGACTCTGCCGCGCTGGCTGGCGGCACCGGGGCTGCTGGGTGTGGCCGCGTTCGCAGCGTTTCTGTTTACGCCGGCGCCTGCCATGGATGAGATGGATACCCTCGCCGCAGCCCATGCCATGATGACCACGGAGCGACCGGAGGTTTGGCAGATGGCTGTTTTCGAGTGGGCTGCGGTGGGGTCTGTGCTGATCTGGGCGGCGCTGGTGGCTGGTGTGCTGCTGGCGCAGACGAAGCGCAGCAACCCTGATGTGGGCTGATGGCTTATTTGCGTTGGGCAGCCACGAACAGGGCGGTGCGGGGATTCTTCAACCCTGGCCGAATCGCAGGGTCAATTTCCTGGTGGCATAGTCCGGAATCCTGCGGTAGAAGGTGCGCGGCCGCCCAGCGTGACCACGGCCCCATACGATCCAGCGCACTCATCTCCTCCAAGCTGAGGTAGCGCCCTGGCGCACCTCCACCGGGTCGGGGTAAAGGGTCTGGTTTTCGCAGGTCAGCTCTACACCAAACACACACCAACTGCTGTTCAAATCACTATCGGGTGTCTGCCAGATGGCTAGCAAGCCAGTGGGGCGCACCTCCAGACCAGTTTCTTCGCCAAACTCGCGCACAACGGCCTGGTTCAATGTCTCATCTGTTTCCACGTAACCACCCGGCAGAGTCCACTGCCCGGCATCGGGTTCGAGGTTGCGTTGAACGAGCAACACACGCCCTTGCTGCACCAACAGCCCGCCAACGCTTAAACTGAAATGGCTCCAGGCTACATGTCCGCAGGATGGGCAGGCAGGCCGCTCGCGTCCGCCCAACGACTGGCGAACCAATAAGGCACCGCATTGTGAGCAATAATGATCCATTTGTTCCTCGTCTATTCGATCATCGATCTGGTTTTAATACCGTATAATAACCGCAGTAAGTACCGCTGATCTGGCATTCGTCTGCACCAATTTTACCCGAATCAATGACGCATCTGCTGACCCCTTATTTACCGCGTTGGCTTACTGGCCGTTTGGCCACGGCTGGGATTGAACCCGCCTGTGCCTGGGATACTCAGGCGGTGGTGTTGTTTGCTGACCTGGCGGGCTTCACCGCGCTGACCGAAGCAATGCAGCAGGGCGGGCCGCAAGGGGTTGAAGAACTGGGGCAGGCGCTGGGAGCCACCTACGGCGAATTGGTGGAGGCGGTGTATGCCTACGGGGGAGATGTGGTCAAATTTGCTGGAGATGCGATGACGGCAATCTGGCCGGCCGACTCTGGTGAACAGTTTGCCTATCTGGCCGGGCAGGCAGCCGTTGCAGCACAGGCGATCCAGGCGATTATTGGCAAAATCGGCCAGTTCAAATCACCCTCGGGGCGAGTCTCTCTAGAAATGCGCGTCGGGATCAGCTGCGGGGCGCTGACCCTGATGATTGTCGGTGCTGCCGACCAACAGCAGTTCCTTGTCAGTGGCCCAGCGCTGACGCAGGCGGCCGAGATGGAGAAGCAGGCTGAACCCGGGCAGATTGTGCTGCATCGAAATGTGACCAGGTTGTTAGGTAAAACGGCCAGCCGTCGAGATAGGGGTGTTTTGCGTGCCTTGCACCAACCCGCACAGCCCACCCGACCCCCAAAATTACCTCGGGTGCCGGTGGAGCGGATGATGCCGTTTGTCCACCCGGCATTGGTAGAGCGCCTCGAATCCGAGGGGCGGGCTTTCCTGGCAGATTTTCGGCATGATGTGGTACCCATATTTGTTTCCTTTGATGCCGGCGGGTTGGAAAGCCTGCAGGCTTATTTTCTCAAAGCCCTGGCAGTTGTTGGAAAACACGGTGGCTATCTTTCGGATGTCGAAATCAGCGATAAAGGCAATGTACTGATTATCTTGTTTGGGGTGCCTCTATCAAGTGGCGACAACAGCGCCCGGGCGGTGGACTGTGCCCTGGACCTGGCTGTTTTGCCTGGCACGCGTGGGATTGGCGCAACCAATGGCGTGCTCTTCACCTGTGTGGTGGGGAGTGCAAAGCGCCATCAGTTCGCTGCTTTTGGCGACGAAATGAACCTGGCTGCCCGGCTGATGCAGATTGCGGCGAACACACCCATGCCTGAACCTGCTGATCGCAGCGGGGCGTTAGATCCCCGGCTGGCACCGATCCTGGTGGGGGGGCGAGTTGGCGCGAGGGCAGGCGAACGATTTTTGTATGGCAATGATCAACTTTTGCAGGTTAAAGGCAAGGCGCAACCCGTCAGAGCCCAGCTTGTGGCAGGCCGTTCGCCGCAGTGGAGCAATCGGATCTCCCCCTGGCTAAATAAAAGCCGTGTAGTTGGGCGAGTTGAAGAATTGACCTGCCTGGATGAGCAGATTGAGAGTGCGCTGCTGGGACGCGGAAAGCTGCTCTTCATCACAGGGGAAGCAGGTGTAGGAAAAAGCTGCCTGGCCGGAGAACTGGTTCGCCGCTGGTTGGCGCGCGGCGGTGAAGCATACGTAGGCGCAGCCCTGGCTTCGACGCAGTACAGTCCTTACCATGCCTGGGGGGAACTGCTGCGCAGCTTCTTTGATCTGCGCAATGATTCCGATGATCTATCTCGCCTGGAGGATGCATTGGCTTCCCCTGGCCTGGGTCTGCGCCTGCCGCTGCTGGCAGATGTGTTGGGGATGAGCATCCCGGATAATGACCTGACGCTCCATTTCGATACACAACTGCGCCAGCAATCTACGCAAGCGCTGGTGGTGGAACTCCTGCGCCAACGCGCGGCTGCCCGCCCACTTTTGATTCTTCTGGAAGATGCCCACTGGTTCGATCAACTTTCCTGGGAGATGGCTTTGACCTTGGGGCGCGCCTTGGCGGATCGCCCGCTGCTGTTGTGCCTGGCAAGCCGCCCAATTGATGCGCCGCAGCCGCCTGCCTGTGCTGCTCTGACCGGCCTGGAGCATCAGGTGACCCTGTCGCTGAGTGAATTGAGCCAGGATGAAGCGTTGAGTCTGGCTTGCGACCGCCTGGGTGTGGGGAGCCTGCCCCCTGAGCTGGGCCATATTCTCCAAAAGGCGCAAGGCCACCCGTTCTTCGTTGAAGAGATGGTGAAGGAGTTGCGTGAGCGAGGCGCTCTGCTTGTCGATGCGGGACAGGTGGTCGTGGCCAGTCCTTTGGAACAGGTAGATTTGCCAGACACGGTGCAGGGAGTGGTGCAGGCCCGTTTGGATCGCCTGGATGAGCGCACTCGTTTGACACTTAAGGTTGCCTCTGTGCTTGGGCGCACCTTTCCGTTTCGTTTGCTCTACGATATTCATCCGCTGCGTCCGGGGTTGCTGACGCTCTCAGCACAGTTAGAAATGCTGCAGAAGTTGGATATTACGCCGTTGGAAAACACTGACCCGGATCTGGTGTATCGTTTTAAACATGCCATTATTCAAGAAGTGGCCTACCAGAGCCTGGCATTTGCGCAGCGGTGCCAGATCCACAGATCGATCGCCGCCTGGTACGAGAAAAATCTCGGCGAAACCAATGCTGATTACACCATCCTGGCCCATCATTGCCACTACGCCGGAGATCGGCGCGGCGAGCGTCGTTATGCCCGCCTGGCAGGTGAGCGCGCTGCGGCGCAGTTTGCCAACCAGGAGGCTGTGCGCTACCTGAGTCGGGCGCTGGAGTTGACCCGCAGCCGTTCTGAGCGCTATACCCTTCTTTTGCAACGCTGCAAAGTATATAGCCTGTTGGGCGATCGCGAGCAAGAACAGCGCGACTTAGTGATGTTGCGAAGCCTGGCGGCTCGCCTGGGTGACCCGGCTCGCCGTGCAGAGACAGCCCTGGCTGTGGCTGCATATGCCGATGCAACCGGTGACTACCCAGGCGTTGTGTGCGCGGCCCAGGAGGTGATTCGGTGGGCGCGAGAAGCCAGTGATGAACTACGCCAGGTACAGGGATTCAATTGGTGGGGGCAGGCTCTTTGGCAGCAAACCCAGTATGCTGAAGCGCGCGAGAAGCTTGAAACCTCGTATCGCCTGGCGCAGGCAAATACTTCCGCCGACCCATCCCGCGCTCGTCAGGTGGGGACAGATAGCCTGCGCATTCTGGGTATGATCTGCAGTGAACAAGGCGATTACCCGGCTGCATTGGCGTATTTTCAAGATGCTTTGCAGGTATATCGTCAGGCGGGGGATCGGCGCAATGAGGGGATGGTGCTCAACAGTATTGGCCTGGTTTGGAATGCACAGGGAGATTACGAACAGGCGCGCCAATGCTTTAAGGAAGCGCTGCACGTTGCCCGCGAGATTGGCAGCCGTCGGGATGAAACTCGCCTGCTGAACAACCTGGGCATTATGCACCTTTACCAGAACCAGTACACTGAAGCCCGAGCGTATTATCTGCAGGCCAGCCAGCGTGCGCAGGAGATCGGTGACCGGCGGTTGGAGGCTTTGGCATTCAACAACCTGGGCTTGACAGATGCGATCCTCGAAGGAGCAGCCGCGGCGCAGCGGTCTTATCAGCGCGCCCAGCGGATCGCGCATGAGATTGGTGACCGGCGCACCGAAGCGCTGGCGCTGAACAACCTGGCTTTGCTGGCCATGGATCAGGGCGAAGTGTCGGATGCGCGCGGTTATTTCGAGCAAGCCCTGGCCATTAATCAGGAGATCGGCAACCGGGCGGGCGAGTGTCTGGTAATCTATAACCTTGGCCTGACTTTTTTGAATGCGGGCTGCATGACTGAGGCGCGCCCTCATTTTGAGCAAGCCCTGCAGATAGGACGCGAGATCGGCGACCGCCGCATGCAGGCCTATGCGCTGAGTGACCTGGGTGAAATTCTGGCGGCGGAGGGGGAATGGGCCCCCGCCGCGGCTGCTTACCAGGAGGCCCTGGATATCCGCCGCGCTCTGGGCCAAACGATCCTGATCATGGAAACTTTGGCTGGTTTTGCCAGGGTGTTAGTCCTGAGCGGCGAGCAAAGCGCGGCGCAAACTGCTTGCGATGAAATCCTCCGCTGCATGGCCGATAGCTCCCCGAATGGGATGAATGATCCCTACCGATTTTACCTGAACTGTTATGATGTGCTTTGTGGTTTGCAGGATGAGCGCGCCCGGCAGGAGCTAGAGAAGGGATATCGTTCCTTGCAGGAAAAACTAGCCTCGATGGATGTGGCAGCCCGGGACGGCTTTCTGGAAAGCAATACTGCAGCGCGGAAGCTGATCGAAGCCTGGGAGAAGGGCATCTAACCGGGAGCTTCTGGCTTAATTCAAACTTGAAATGGCACTGACAGCCCGCGCGGGGATTTCGAAGCAGTAGAGCATAGTGGTGAGGGCAGATCTCCACCCAAAGCGGGTTGAGAAGCCCGCCAGCCTCGCCCAGTTGCTCAAGAAACGTAGCAGTAGAGCAAGCAGGAGCTCGGAAGCCGATGATCGGCTTCGAGACGCCTTCGTCTCCAGACCT